>CBAAAD010000399.1:0-3377 GCA_964658785.1 uncultured Methylobacterium sp. | reverse complement strand
ACGCGAACGTCATGCCGCAGCGCTGTTTCAGTGCAGATAATTCAGCGCATCGCGCTCTGCGAATTAAACGTACCCAACGCTGCCTAGCCCCGAGCAAACGCCGCTGCCAAAACGTAGGTTGGCGCTGAGCAAAGCGAAGCCCAACAGGTACGAGCGAAGTCATTCGGATCGCCTCGTGCCGGTTGGACTATTTGTTGGGCATCGCTGCGCTCAGCGCCAATCTACGTTGCTGCCTGAATCCACAGCCGTACCGATTCAACGACGGCTAGGGCGGGTCACACCTCGCCGCGATACGTGCTGGAACCGAAGGGCGCCGCGGCAAACTCCGCCAGCGCCTCGGCCATTTCAGAGAACGCGCGCAGCGCGGGATAGTCAGCCGCCGGCACGACATCTGGCAGCATCTCCTGGGTGAATTTCCATGCAACGGCGGTGGTGATGCCGGCCTGATCGATCGTGCTGCCGGTAACGGCGGGTGTTTGATCCTGAAAGGACGATTCAAGCGCATCGTAAGCGGCCAGTAGCTGCCCGGTAACGCGTTCCACCCACGGCGCGTGCTGCTTTTCGGCCGGCCGAAGCTTGCGCTCATAAACAATCTGCACGCTTTTCTCGCAGGCGGCCAGCGCCAGTCCGATGAGGCGCAGCGAATGCCGAAGTTCGTCGATGTCTGTCGGCATCAAACGTCTGCCGTTACCTTCCATAGCTTCGGCGTACTGAAGAATCAACGTCGAATCGATCAGCATCTCGCCGTCATCGCAAATCAGCGTCGGCGCCTTCACCAGCGGATTGATCCGCTGAAACTCGTCGAATCCGCCGAACACCGACAGTGACTGGTGCTCGAAGGGGATACCAAGCAGCTGCAGCGAGATGGCCACGCGGCGCACATAGGGCGAGTCGAGTATGCCGATCAGTTTCATGATGATTCCTCTTGCTAGATTTGATGGGTAAGTCGCCGCGCGCAGTACAGCAAACGATCAAGCCATATCGATTACCAAGATTCGGCCGCACCCACGGAAGTCAAAAGCCTAGCCAACTCTTTGTTGCTGCGCACGTGAATCAACGGCTTTCTCCCGTGAGCGCAGGCGTTGAAAATCACCGGACGTAATCGGGAAGGGAATCGCCAGATGATCTTCAGCAAGGTAGGCAGAATCAGGATTTCGGGACAGTTTGCAGGCAGGCCTGGCCGTGAGCGGAAGAGGTAGGGCACGTTTCGTTTCAGCGCGCGCCAGAAACAGACCCGTCGCGGGTAGTCGAGAAACACAACCACATCAGCGGCCTCCAGAATGATCAGGGAGACGCCGTCAACGACCCAGCTCGGCGCGCTGGCAATGGCCGATTCTTGCTTACTCCGCTCCGCCTTTGGTGTGGTTGCCCACCCCGGCTTCCACACGATCAGATCGAGACCCACGTAAGGCATGGCCATTTGGGCGGCTAATTGGTGGGCCACACGCGTTTTTGCCCGCACCGGCGTTTCCAGTGACCAACACCCGCCGCGCGTCTTTGAGCTGGCATGCCTGCATAGGCGCCTGGTCCAACCGCTCTCGCTGATTGCGGGATGGCGCGAGAAAGTTGCGCCGCGGGTGTCCATCGCTGTGCATGATGGCGCTAAGCGGTGGGCGCATGGACTCTCGCCGTCGTCAGAAGTTTTTCGTTGAACACGCGGCTACTTCAACAGGCTCTTCGATGTGTCGTACGCCAGTTCATGGTACTGATTGCCGTTGAACGCGAATTCCTGGATCACTTGCAGGCCGAGTTTTCTGGTGTGGGCAGCAAATGATCGGGTGTTGGTCTTGTTGATAAAGGTCAGCAGAATCGGGTATCGCGTGGCCATCTGCGCTCGAGAAAAATCGAACATTGCCTCGAGCACGCCGGTACCCCTGACCGTGCTATCGATGCAGACAGGGCCATATTGATAGGAGTTTTCGACCGTCAATCGCAGGCCGAGAAACGCCAGCTGATCGAGCCCCTCGATCATGTGGGCGAATATCGGCCACTGCGACCAGAACTGCCAGGATGCCGCCATGACATAGGCGACGAGCTGCTGGCCATCGCGAGCGATGCAAAGGCCGCCCTCATCGGTGATCAGGCTTTTCAGCTGGTCTTCGGAAAACAGCGTGGTGACGAATCCGCTCGATTTGTCCGCCTCGGAAATGGACGCGATGTGATACTTCTTCTGTAGCGCCAGCACGTCGTTTATATCGGAAACTTTTGCCACGCTGATGTGCATGAGAGCCTCGTTCGATAACCGGTTCGTAAACTATTTCTTGCTAAAACGCCTGCCACCCGATCGCCTGGAGTCGGGCGTTCAAAAAAGTCACATGAATCTACTATCCCAATCGCAATAGCTTCCTCACCGCCGGCAGATTGCGTCGGCTGATTTCAGGACTCATTTCCGTGCCGTCCAGACGTGCCAGCACGCGGCCGTCGCCGAGGGTTTTCAGCCCGAGCAATCGGGCCGGTGGTACGAGGCAGTTGCGGTGCAGGCGAATGAGCTGGTTCGGGTAGGTATCTTCGATCTGGCGTAGCGACTCCTCGATCAGCAGCTCGCCGCGGCGGTGCTGCACGACGACGTATTTTTCGTCGGCGAGCAAATAGATCACCTCATCGAGCGCGATGCGCACTTCTTCGCCGCGCATGCGGCCGCGCAGGTATTTGGGCGGCTCGCGGGTCTGATCGGCGAGGCGGCGTTCGGCGCGCTGCAGGGCGTCGCGCAGGCGTTCCAGCCGCACGGGTTTGAGCAGGTAATCGACCGCGCCCAGTTCGAACGCCTGCAGCGCGTGCGCTTCGTAAGCGGTGCAGAAGATCACCTGCGGCCGCGCACGCCCGGCCAGACGCTGGGCCAGCGCGGTGCCGTTGAGTCCGGGCATGTTGATGTCCAGCAGCAGAATGTCCGGCTGCCGTTCGCCGATCGCTGCGAGCGCGCTTTCGCCGTCGCCGACGCTGCCGACGATTTCCGCACCGGCGCATTCGCCCAGCAGCGCGGCCAAGCGTGCGCGGGCCAGCGGTTCGTCATCGACGATCAGTACGCGCATCGCGATGACCCTCCGAGGCTTGAGGGATGGGGAGATGAAGTGTCACCACGAAACGCTCGCCCTCGGGGCCGCTCTGCGCGCCGGCCTCCACGCACGCCAGCGGCCCGTAGCGATAGGCCACCCGCTGGCGCACGTTGTCCAGGCCGTGGCCGTTGCCCGGCTCGGCCGCGGTGCTCGGCAGCGGGTTGATGATTTCGATGACGAGCATCTGCTGCTGCACCGCGCCGCGCAGAATGACTTCACCACCGCCGACCTGGGGCTGGATGCCGTGGCGCACGGCGTTCTCCACCAGCGGCTGCAGCAGCAGACGCGGCAGCGGAAAAGTTTCCGGCAGCGCGGCGATATCGC
>CBAAAD010000398.1:0-3378 GCA_964658785.1 uncultured Methylobacterium sp. | reverse complement strand
TCGCCCTTGCCGCGCCGCTGCGCGTGACGCAGCAGGGTCACCGGCATGGCCGCAACGATCTCGGGGGTGCGGTCGTTCGAGCCGTCATCCACCACGATCACTTTCGCGCCCAGCGCCAGCACCGACTGCACCACCGACTGGATTGCCTCTTCCTCGTTGAGGCAGGGAATCAGCACGCACCAGCGGGCGGTGGAGGCGATCACGCGACCTGCTCTGCGGCGCGGCTTGGCGCGTGATCTTGCCGAGCTGCGGCGGCCTGCAGCTCGATCCGCAGCCCCAGGCTCGCCGCCGCCTTCAGCTCGCAATGGCCGCGGCCGCGCGCCAGTGCGGCCAGCAGCGGCAGCGCTTCGGCGGAGGCGTTGGCGGCGCGCCAGCCGGCCAGTGGTTCGGGCAGCCCGTCGTCGGCCAAGCCCTGGATCGGCGCCAGCGTGACGTCCAGCGAGGCCAGCGTGCTTTCGCTGAGGTCGGGAGTGAGCACCAGCGCACAGCCGAACGACTGCGTGCAGCCGGTTTCCTCGACCAGCGGAAACACGCCGGCGATATCGCTGCACACCAGCAGCACGGGGCAACGGTCGGCCAGCGCATGGCTGATCGCTTCGAGCAGCCCGGCGCCAAAACTCATCCGCTGTGCGCACACGGCGGTGGACGGTTCGTGGCAGCCGGTGGCGATGGTCCAGTAGCCGGCCGGCGCGTTGTGCACCGAGTTGTGAAAGCGGATCGGCGAGAGCTCCTTGGGCGCGCTCGCCAGCGTGGCGCACATGTAATCGGTGATCGCCTGATCGCCGTGCGAGGAGGAAAACACGCAGGTCAGCGAATCCGCCGTGCGGCCGCTCATCGCCACCGCCTGGCCGGCCACCTCGGCCGCCAGCAGCACGCTTTCCGGCGCGCGGCGGCGCTCGTTCGGCGGCAGCGTGGTGGCCGCCGGTTTCGGTGACGGCGGCTCGGGTGCGTGGCCGGCCAGCAGCGCCTGCAGCGCGGCGAAGTTGCCCAGCTGCTTCGACCACAGGCCGATGCCTTCGACGTGAATGCGCAGCGGACTCATGCGCCAAACTTCGCGCGGGCGAAAGCGAGGCAGGCGTTGTTGCCGCCAAAGCCGAACGAGTTGCTGAGCGCCACGTCGACCCGCTGCCGTTCGTTGGTCCAGGCGAACTGCGGTCCGCAGCCGGCGTCCGGCGTGGCGCCGCCGAGGTTGCCCGGGATCAGGCCGTGCTCGATCGCCTGCAGCGCGATGGTCGCCTCGATGATGCCGGCGGCGCCCAGCGTGTGGCCGGTGAAACCCTTGGTCGAGCTGCCGCGGGTGCGCGCCGGAAACGCGCGGCTGACCAGCGCGGCTTCCACTTCATCGTTTTTCTGGCTCGCCGTGCCGTGCAGATTGATGTAATCGACCCGATCGGCATCGATGCCGGCGCGCGCCAGCGTGTCGCGCAGCGCCAGCTCGGCGCCGAGGCCGTCCGGATGCGGCGTCGACATATGGTGCGCGTCGCTGGCTTCGCCATAACCGAGCAGGCGCGGTGCCGCCGGCGCGGCGTGGATCCGTTCGAGCAGGGCGAAGCCGGCCGCCTCGCCGATGGAGATGCCGTTGCGCGCGGCGTCGAACGGCCGGCACGGCTGCGACGAGACCAGCTCCAGCGCATTGAAGCCGAACAGCACGCTGTCGCACAGGGTGTCCACACCGCCGACCACGGCGGCATCGACCAGGCCGAGCCGGATCAGCCGTTCGGCGTTGGCGAACACCTTCGCGCTGGACGAGCAGGCGGTGGAAATGGTCAGGCACGGACCTTCCAGTTCCAGCGCCGCGGTGACGAAGGCCGCCAGCGAATGCGGCGCGTGGATGGCCGGGCGAAGCATGTCCGCGGGAAAACCACCGTCGGCGTCGAGCCGGCGGTAGGCGGCTTCCGTCTCGCCGATGCTGGCGGTGGAGGTGCCCAGCATCAGCGCGATGCGGTGCGCGCCGTAGCGCACGCGCGCGGCGCGCACGCGGTCGAGGAAACCGTCCTGGTTCAGGCCGAGCCAGGCCAGCCGGTTGTTGCGGCACTCCCATACGGAAAGATCCGCCGGCAGCGGCGCGTCCTCCACGCCGGCCACCCGCCCGATCCAGCAGTCCAGCGGGGCGCTGCTGAAGTCGTTCGGGCGCAGGCCGCTGCGGGCCGCCTGCAGGGCGTCGAACTGCGCCGCCAGGCCATGGCCGATGGCCGAGGTGGCGGTGTACGCGGTAACCGCGAGCGGTGTCATGAGGTCGGGCATCGCAAAAGCCTACCGGTCGATTCGGAGATTGCCTAGCCTTCCGGCGGACAGGCGGCAGATGGCGCCGATACTGGGGTTTCGGGCATGAAGGCTGCGGGAACGCCCACGCTCACCCAAACGCCTTGTTAAGCTCGCCGCAGTTGAATGACCGGGATACATGATGAGCGAGCAGGCCGAACGTGCCGAAACCTTCCTGCGCGGACTGCAGGACCGCATCTGCGCCGCGGTGGAGCAGGCCGACGGCGGCGCCCGTTTTGTCGAGGATGCCTGGACGCGCGAGGGCGGCGGCGGTGGACGCACGCGCGTGCTGAGCGAAGGCGACGTGTTCGAGCAGGCCGGCGTCAATTTTTCCTACACCCGCGGCAAGTCACTGCCGCCCGCGGCGACGGCGCGCAAGCCCGAACTCACCGGCGCTTCGTACGTGGCGGCTAGCGTCTCGCTGGTGCTGCATCCGCGCAATCCGCACGTGCCGACCACGCATGCCAACGTGCGTTACTTCGAAGCCAGCAAGCCGGGCATGGAGCCGGCGTGGTGGTTCGGCGGCGGCTTCGACCTCACGCCGTTCTATCCGCATGACGAAGACGTGCGGCACTGGCACGGCGTGGCGAACGCGCTGTGTACGCCGTTCGGTCTGGACGTCTATTCACGCTACAAGAAATGGTGCGATGAGTATTTCTATCTCAAGCATCGCGACGAGACGCGCGGCGTCGGCGGCCTGTTCTACGACGACCTCAACGAAGGCGGCTTCGAGCGCTGCTTCGATTTCACCCAGGCGGTGGGTAACGGGTTTCTCGATGCGTACCTGCCGATTGTCGAACGCCGCAAGGCGACGCCTTACGGCGAGCGCGAGCGCGAATTCCAGCTCTACCGCCGCGGCCGCTACGTCGAGTTCAACCTGGTCTACGACCGCGGCACGCTGTTCGGCCTGCAGTCCGGCGGGCGCACCGAATCGATTCTGATGAGCCTGCCGCCGAGGGTGCGCTTTGAGTATGCGTACGAACCGGAAGCGGACTCGGCCGAGGCGAAGCTGGCGGATTATTTGAAGCCCAGGGATTGGATTGAGGGGTGAGCGAAGAGCGAAGAGCTGGCTCGCCGTGATTGTCGGCCTGCCGCGGCGCCTTCGTCCTACGCCCT
>CBAAAD010000397.1:0-3389 GCA_964658785.1 uncultured Methylobacterium sp. | reverse complement strand
AAGCGCGGCTGGCCCGGCTTGTGGCACTGCTGCACCCACTTGCGCGCCGTGGCAGCGCCCGCCTGATCGTTGTACTGCAGGCGAATCTCGACCACTGTTTGCCAGTTGCGCGCGCACAGCGGCCCGAGCTTGGGCCCGAGCGACCACGACTGGTGGGCCAGCTTTTCCGCCATCGAATAATCCTTCATGCGCACGGCGATCTCGGCGCGGTCCTGCAGCAGGTCGGGCGAATTCGGGCTGAGCTTGAGCGCCTGATCGAGCTTGGCGGCAGCGTCGGCATAATGGCCAGACTGCTCGTCGCTCTTTGCCGCATCCTGCAGGCCGGCCACGCCGGCGTCGCGCAGAGGATTGACGTCGATGACCGACTTTTCGCGCGCGCCCGCGGCGCGAATCGAGGCGACCAGATCGTAGGTCGGCGGCGTGTAAGCCGGCTTGGCCGGCGCGGTCGGCTGCGGCTCGAACAGGCTGCACGCGCCCAGCGAGGCAACAGCGAGTGCCAGCAGCAGAAAGGAGACAGGTTTGGCGACAGGCAGCATGATCAATTCCGGAGCGTGTTGTTGGACGGTGTATTGGGGTTGGCCGGCGGCGCGCTTGCCGCGGCGGCAGGCTGATCGCCACCGCCGAACAGACTTTTGACACCTTGCCAGAAACAGCCCTCGGTGTCCGCAGGCAGCGAGCCGGCCACTACCTCGAACTGCCGCGCGCCCTGGCACGATGACTGCGTCGGCTTGCCGTCGGCCGGATTGATCCAGGCCATTTCAAGACCCGGAGCCGGCGTGGTCGACAGCGGCTTGGTCGGCAGTTTCTCGAACAGTTCGCGCCAGGCGCGCAGGGCACCGGTAGCGCCGAACAGCACGGTCGGTTTGTTGTCGTCGCGGCCCATCCAGAACACCGCCAGATGCTGGCCGGTGTAGCCGGCAAACCAGCTGTCGCGCATGTCGTTGCTGGTGCCGGTTTTGCCGGCTGCATCGAGGCGCGAAAGGTCAGAGTCGCCGATCGCATGCGCGGTGCCGAACAGGGTGACCTGCTGCAGCGCCCACGTGGTCAGACGCACCGCATCCTGGTACTCGCCCTGGCCGGTCTGCACCTGATAGCGCTTGATCGTCTGACCGCTGCCGTTGACCACACCGCGCACCGCCACCAGCGGCAAGGCGTGACCATCGGCGGCGAGGTATTGATACATCTGCGCCACCTGCAGCGGGGCCAGATCGAGCGCACCGATCAGCAGCGACGGGCTCGGGCTGACGTTCTCCAGCCCGAACGATTTCAGGAACGCCTGGATACGCGGCAGACCCACGGCAAGGCCCAGATGGATGGTGGCCAGATTCCACGAATGCGCGAGCGCATCGACCATCGGCAGCTGGCCGTGACTCTGGTTGTCGTCGTTGTGCGGCTCCCAATAGCTGCCGTCGGGCTGGCGCAGGCTGACGGGGCTGTCGTCGAGCAGCGTGGCCAGGTTCCAGCGCGCGGGCTGGGTCAGCGCCACCAGATAGACGAAGGGCTTGACCAGCGAACCGATCGGACGCCGCGCGTCGATGGCGCGATTGAAGCCCTGCTCGCCCGGCGTGCGGCTGCCAACCACGGCCAGCACGCTGCCGGTCGGCGCGTCGGTCACCACGCCGGCCGCCTGCACCTCGTTCGCGCGCTTGCCCAGGCCCTTGAGCGCCGCGGTGATCGCCTGCTCCGCATACAGCTGCGCGGTGGGGTCGAGCGTGGTGAAGATCGAGAGGTTGCCGTCGCGCAGCGACTGCTCGTCGAAGTCGGCGGTGATCTGCGAGCGCACCAGTTCCATAAACGCCGGAAAGCGATTGTGCGGCAGCTGGCCGTCGCTGATCACGCCCAATGGCGCGGCTTGCGCGGCATTCGTCTGCGCCGCCGTCAGCAGGCCGGTATTGGCGAATTCCTGGATCACCAGATTGCGCCGCGCCAGTGCCCGATCGGGCGCGCGGCGCGGGTCGTAGTAACTCGGCCCCTTGACCATGCCCACCAGCAGGGCGATTTCCTGCGGGCGCAGATCCTCCAGCCGGCGGCCGAAGTAGAACTCCGCCGCCGCGGCAAAACCGTGCACCGCCTGATCGCCCTGCTGGCCGAGGAACACGTCGTTGACGTAGGCCTCGAGGATGCGGCCCTTGCTGTAATGCGCTTCGAGCAGCAGCGACATCAGCGCTTCGTTGAATTTGCGGGTGAAGTTCTGATCGCGCGTGAGAAACAGGTTGCGCACCAGCTGCTGGGTCAGCGTGGAGCCCCCCTGCACCGTGTGGCCCGCGCGCATATTGGCAAACATCGCGCGCGCGATCGCACTGAAGTCGATGCCGATGTGATGCTTGAAGTCGCGATCCTCGACCGCCTGCAACCCGCTCAGCAGCAGCGGCGGCACGTCGGCAAGGCGCACGAATCGGCGCTCTTCCTGCGTGGCGCCGTAGAGCGTGGCGATGCGCGCGGGGTCCAGATGCGCTACCGGAATCGCGTCTTTCGTGGCGGCGTCACGCACCTGCTGCACGGCGCCGCTGCCCAGTGTCACCTTGATGCGCTTCGGCAGCTTGCCGCCATCCGGACCGGCATAGCCGCGCGATGAGATGCTGTACGTCGAGCCCTGCCTGGTCCAGCTTCCGACGACCTGACCACCGTCATGGCTGTAGCCGGAAAAGGTCAGCTCCAGCTCCAGCGCGGCAGGCGTCATCGGCGTGCCCGGCGCCAGTGCCAGCGGCCGCGCATAGACACGCGTAGGCACGGCGAACACCAGATCGTTGAAGCGGTCCTGCACGCGCTTGTTGAGGATCAGCGTATACGGCAGCACGAAGCCGAACAGCAGACCCAGGCCCACCCACACAGGAATGCGCAGCCAGGGCCAGCAGCGGCGCGCGAACGCGCCAAGACGATTCAAAAAATCCAACGTGGGGAAGTCCGGCAATCAGGTGCACCGATCATAAGGCCTGCACCCTCGCGCGCCCATGAACGCGGCAGCCGCTTTGCGGGCAATTTGCGGGCAATGCGTGAAGGGGTTTTACACATTCACGCCCGCAGGCATCAGCGATGCGTCGGCATCCAGACCGAGGCGTCGGGACGAAACGGTCGCGGATTGATGCCGAGCAATCGCTGCAGTTCGCCGTTGTCGGCAATCAGATCGGCGTCGAGCCGATGCAGCGGGCCGCGCAGCCGCGGCACGCCGTGGCGACCCAGCCGCAGCAGCCATGCCGGCAGCGGCAGCGGCAGCGTGGCGCACGGCAGGCTGCGATGCACGCGGGCAAACATTTCGCCGGCGCTCAGCCGCTCGCCGCCGCCGATGGCAAGAATGCGCCCGGCCGAGGCCGGGCAGTCGAGCGCAGCAATCACGGCCTGCGCAATATCGTCGGCGTGGTCGACAAGGTTTACGACGGAAACTACGTCTA
>CBAAAD010000396.1:0-3396 GCA_964658785.1 uncultured Methylobacterium sp. | reverse complement strand
CTGCGCATCACGCTCACGCGCTATGCCGACACCAGCGCCATGCCGGCGCGCGAATCGGCGCTGGTGCTGTGCAAGGGACTGAACCTGTTTGCGCCGGTGGAGAAGGACGAGCCCGAGCCCAAACCGGACGACGCGATATGGACGGCCATTTGCGACGCCAAGCGCGCGGAGAGCCTGACTGCCAACCTGCGTCACCTGGCCTGGACTGGCACCCAGATCCGCGAGCATCTGTCGCTGGACAACTGGCTGATGCTCAACCAGCTGCCGCATCCACCGACGGCCGAGGCGCGCAAGAAAGCGGGCCTTATCGCCGCGCTGGAGTATCTCGACAGCAGCCTGATTCTTGGCGTGGGCCTGTCGGGTTTCGCGATGGACGGCATGACGCGCGACAACGGCTGGCGCTTTCTGATGATCGGCCGACACCTGGAGCGACTGGCCTTTATGGCGTCGGCCAGCGCCTGTTTTCTGCATCACGGTGTCGATCAGGGCTGGCACAGCCTGGACTGGCTGCTCGAGGTGGCCGACAGCTCCATCACCTATCGCAGCCGCTATCGCGCGCAGCCCGAGCTGCTGCCGGTGCTGGACCTGGTGGTGTTCGACGATAGCAACCCGCACGGCGTGGTATTCCAGCTGCGCCAGCTGCTGGTGCATCTGGGCGAGCTGTCGGCCGATCTCGGTGGCGACCATCACGCGCTGGCGGACGAGCTGCTGTCGGTGTTGAACGAATACACCGGCTTCGACCTGGCCACGCTGGAGCGACCCGACGAGTCGGTTTTGCTGGCGCTGGCAACCCTGCTCGGCAACACCGCCCGCGCGGCGCGCGCACTTTCCGACGTGCTGGCCGCCCGCCACTTCACCCACGTCGGCGAGCGCAGCCGGCAGACGCTGGCCGCCTGAAGGCGCAGCCCTGCTATCGTTCACGCATGGCACGTTACCGCGTTACCCACGACACGCATTACCAGTACGACGCGCCGGTGGCCTTGTCGCGTCAGCTGCTGCACCTGACGCCGCGCGAACTGCCGCGCCAGCAGTGCCTGGATCATCGGCGCCAGATCATCCCCGAGCCGAGCTTTCAGCGCGAACACGACGACGCCTTCGGCAATGCCGCCGCGATGCTTGCGTTCGAGGCGCCGCACGATGAGCTCTGGGTGCGCACCGAAAGCGTGGTCGAGGTGTTTCCGCCGGACCCGGCCAGCTTCGCCGATACGCCGGCGTGGGAAACCGTGCGCAACCGCCTGCAGTATCACGCCGGCGAATCGCCCTCGCCGATCACGCTGGCCGCGCTGCAGTACCGCTTCGGCTCGCCGTACGGGCGGATCAAGCGCCGCTTCGCCAACTATGCGGCGGACTGTTTTCCGCCCGGTCGCTCGCTGCTGGAGGGCGTGGTTGCGTTGAACGGGAAAATTCATCGCGATTTTGCCTTCGACCCGGAAGCCACCACCGTCGCCACGCCCGTGGCCGACGTGCTGACGCGCCGGCGCGGCGTGTGCCAGGACTTCGCCCACGTGATGGTGTCGTGCCTGCGCTCGATCGGTCTGGCCGCGCGCTACGTCAGCGGCTACATCCTCACCACGCCGCCGCCTGGGCAGGAGCGGCTGGTCGGCGCCGACGCGTCGCACGCCTGGGTCTCGGTATGGTGCCCGGGCGAAGACGAGGATCGCTGGATCGACGCCGACCCCACCAACAACCTGCTGCCCGGCAGCCAGCACGTGACGCTGGCCTGGGGCCGCGATTTCGGCGACGTATCGCCGCTGCGCGGCGTGATCCTCGGCGGCGGCGAGCAGGAGCTGAAAGTCAGCGTCACCATGCTGCCGCTGGACGAGCTGCCGCTGGATGGCGCCACCAGCCAGGCGCTGTCGCAGTGGCAATCGCAGTCATGACGGCAGGCGGTTGACGAGCTTTTTGAAAGCGCGCGGGGCCTGTTTCGCTTGCCGACCACCGGGCTGTTGATCGAACTCATTGGATGTTGAGCGAGACGAGGATGGCGCTGGCGCCGCGATTCACTTCCAGCATGCGCGCGCATCGACAGAATGCCGGTTCGAAGGTTCGCAAGGGCGCGGCCAAAGGGGTCATCAAAGGTCATGAAAACGTTCCACTGCAATAGCTGCAACCAGCAGGTATTTTTCGAAAACGTACTGTGCGAGCGCTGCGGCCACATGCTGGGTTACGTCTACGATCTGGACGACGTCACCGCGTTCGAGCCGGACAACAACGGCTTCTGGCGCAGCCTGGATGCGCGCAGCAAGGGACGCAGCTACAAGCAGTGCCAGAACTACATCGCCGAGCACGTGTGCAACCGGATGATTCCCGTGGATGATCCCGAATCGCTGTGCAAATCGTGCCGGCTCACGCTGACCATTCCCACGCTGTCGTCCGACGAAAATCGCGAGTACTGGTACAAGCTCGAGCGCGCCAAGCGCCGTCTGCTGTACACGCTCACGCACCTCGATCTGCCGATCGAGTCGCGCGAGGAGAACCCGGAAACCGGGCTCGCCTTTGAGTTTCTGGAAAACCAGCAGGGCGAGCCGCCGGTGCATACCGGCCATTCCGATGGGCTGATCACGCTCAATATCGCCGAAGCCGACGATGGCTATCGCGAAAAAGTCCGCACCCGCCTGCACGAACCGTATCGCACCCTGCTCGGCCATTTTCGCCACGAGATCGGCCACTACTACTTCATGCGCCTGATGCAGGAGGGCCCGCTGATGGACGAGTGCCGCGCGGTGTTTGGCGACGAGCGCGTCGACTATGGCGAGGAGATCGAGCGTCACTACAAGGAGGGCCCGCCGGCCAACTGGGAGTCATCCTACATCAGCGCCTACGCCACCATGCATCCGTTCGAAGACTGGGCGGAAACCTGGGCGCATTACATGCACATGATCGACACGCTGGAAACCGCCAGCGCCTGCGGGCTGATGCTGGCACCATCGAACCCCAGCGAACCGTCGCTGCAGGTTGAACCGGTCGACACCGTGACACGCTCCTTCAGCGAGATGATCGAACGCTGGTTCCCGCTGACCTACGTGCTCAATAGCCTCAACCGCAGCATGGGCACGCCGGACGGTTACCCGTTTGCGCTGGCGCCGCCGGTGATCGACAAGCTGCGCTTTATTCACAAGGTGATTCGCACGCAGGGCAATGTGCCGGCGACGGCGCAGGCCAGCGTGACCGCCAACGCGGCGTAGCGCGACGCGAAAGCGGGCCGCATCAATAACGGTGCGGCCTGCTGAGTCATAAGGCCGCATCGCTGCAACATGACTCGGCCCTGCCGCATGCTTCGACGCCTAAACCATTCGGGGAGTCGCGCATGTCACACGTCATCTGGATCACCGGCGCCACGGGCGCCATCGGCAGCGCGCTGGCACGGCGGCTCGACGCGCGCGGCTGCAAGCTGGT
>CBAAAD010000395.1:0-3415 GCA_964658785.1 uncultured Methylobacterium sp. | reverse complement strand
GGCGCAGGCGCTGCTCGATGGCCGCGTGGATTTTCGCGTGGAGCAAACGCTGGGGTCGTTTGTGGAACGCTGGACCGCCCTGCCCGGCATCGGCGAATGGACAGCACACTACATCGCCATGCGCGCGCTGAGCGAACCGGATGCGTTCCCCGCGGCGGATCTCATCCTGCGGCGCGAGGCCGCATTGGACGACGTGCCGTTGACGACGAAAGCGTTGAACGCGCGTGCCGAAGCGTGGCGACCGTGGCGCGCCTATGCGGTGATGCATCTGTGGCGCGGTGCTACTGATAAAGCTGCTCTGCCCAAACGGACATCCGACAAACCAACGAGGGCGAAGCGATGAGCAAGCCGACCGAAACGATTTACTACGACGATATGCCAAGCCCGATCGGCGTGCTG
Source organism: uncultured Methylobacterium sp. (assembly GCA_964658785.1). GTDB lineage: Bacteria > Pseudomonadota > Gammaproteobacteria > Xanthomonadales > Rhodanobacteraceae > Rhodanobacter. Next base: position 3,016 of record CBAAAD010000395.1, on the reverse strand, counting down.
CGACTGGTGGCGGATGAGCAAGGCCTGCGCGAAGTTCGCTTTGCCGAACCGCGTTACCCACGATCCACGCCGGACGAATGGATTCGTGCAAGCGAGCCGCTGCGCTTCGCACGGACGCAGCTGCAGGACTATTTTGCCGGCGAACGCTTGGCCTTCGACCTGCCATTGCATCCGCTGGGCACGCCGTTTCAGTTAAGCGTGTGGCGCGAGCTTGCGCGCATTCCCTACGCCGCCACGGCGAGCTATGGCGAGATCGCCCAACGCATCGAAAACCCCGCGGCAGTGCGTGCCGTCGGCGCGGCGAACGGGCGTAACCCGATCCCCATCATCGTGCCCTGCCACAGGGTGATCGGCAGCGACGGCAGCCTCACCGGGTTCGGTGGCGGCCTGCCGACCAAGATGTTTTTGCTGGCGTTGGAGAAACGGGTTGCGTCGGCGGCGCTGGTTTGATCGGCGCAGATCGGGCGGTCGCGCCGTCGTTCGTGCTGAGCGTGGCGCAGCGTCAACGGCTAGGGACACATGTCTGACCTGATCAGCTGATGCGGACCCTTCCGGGAAAGAGCATTGGGCTGCCGTTGCCCTCAATTAACGTGGTGGTTCCCCGTTGGTTCCACCTTGCTTGTACTGAGCGCCGTACGGATGTGCGGTCGCTAGTCCCAATCATGCCCGCTGGAGGCTCGGTTCGGGATGAATGGGTTCCGAATTCATCAACCGCCGCCAGCCGGCTTCGCGGGCGGTGGCGTCACCGGCACCACCACCTGGCCCGACGGGGGCGGCGTGGCGTTGTAGCGATCGATGATGCTCTGCTGGCGCGCGCGATACGTGCGCTGCCGCGCCGCGTCCGACTGATCCATTTGCTGCTGCATTTGCGGGTTGTCGGCGGACTGGCGACGCAAGTTATTACTCAGCGCCTGCTGATTCTGCTGCTCCACCTGCATCTGCTGCAGCTGGCTGCGCACCTGGGCCTGCTGCATCTTCTGCTGGAACTGCGCATTGGCCGACGGCTGCACGGTCACGGCGCGAGGTGCCGACGGGGGCGGTGGTGGCGCGACGGGCTTGACCTGCGGGCTGAACGCCATGCCGGCGCCGAGGGGCAAGGTCGCCAGAAGCGCGGTCAGCAGCCATCGGCCGCCCATGCGGGCACGCGGCGTTGATGTCGACGACCGCGCTGCGGCTGTTGCTGGCATGTGAGATGTATTCGTCATGGCGGTGCGCGATCATGAGGGGTGATGAAAACATCTTGAGAGCCCCTGCATGAAAATCCTGTTGCGCCCGTTATTCCTCTTGCTGGTGGCATTCAGCACCGGTTGCGCCACGCCGCCGCACACCGATGCCACCGTTCACTCGCATGCCGCGCGACCGGCGCCGCTGCTGCTGATTTCCATCGACGCGTATCGCGCCGATTACATCAATCGCGGGCTGAGCCCGACGCTGTCGATGCTGGCCAGGGACGGCGTGCACGCCGACGCGATGCAGCCCTCGTTTCCGTCACTGACCTTTCCCAACCACTACACCCTGGTCACCGGCCTGCGCCCCGATCACCACGGCATCGTCAACAACACCATGGTCGATCCGCAGCTGGGCAAGTTTTCGCTGAGCAACCGCAAGGCCGTCAGCGACGGCCGCTGGTGGGACGAAGGCACGCCGATCTGGGAAACCGCCGACGCGCACGGCCTGCGCACCGCGACGATGTTCTGGCCCGGCTCCGAAGCGAATATCCACGGCCGCCATCCGGATGACTGGAAGCCATTCGATGACTCCCTCACCGCGGATGCCCGGGTCGATCAGGTACTGGCATGGCTGAATGTGCCGGCCGACCGGCGGCCGACCTTTCTCACGCTGTATTTCGATGCGGTGGATCATGCCGGCCACACGTACGGACCGGACTCGCCGCAGGTCAATGCGGCGCTGCGAAGTACCGATGCTGCTCTGGCGCGGCTGTTGCAAGGACTGAAGCAGGACGGCCTGTTCGATCAGATGAACATCATCATCGTGGCCGACCACGGCATGGCCAGCGTGCCGCTGGCGAACAGCGTGATGATCGACAAGCTGGTGCCGATCGACAAGGTGCAGACCGTGAGCATGGGCGTGCTGGCCGGCTTCAATCCGGCGTCGAATACGCCCAATGCAGGCAGCGACTTTGCCGCCATTGAACGTACGCTGGAACAGCCGCAGCAGCACATGCGCTGCTGGGACAAGACGCGCGTGCCCAAGCGGCTGGTTTACGGCAGCAACCCACGCGTACCGCAGCTGCTGTGCCTGGCCGACGTAGGCTGGCGCATCACCACCACCGACTACGCCGCCAGCCACGCCGGCCACATCAGCATCGGCGAGCACGGCTACGACAATGCCGACCCGCGAATGCAGGCGGTGTTTGTGGCGCATGGCCCGGGCTTTCTCAACGGCGCCAAGATACCGGCGTTTCCGAACGTGGACGTCTATCCGCTGATGACGCATCTGCTGCAGATTCCCGCCGCGCCGAACGACGGCGATTACGATGCGGTGAAAGGCATGCTGAAGCCGGACATCCGCTGACGATGTTTGCCTGAGACCGGCATGAGCATCGAGCTGCGCCATCTGCGCTATTTTCTCGCCGTGGCCGACGAGCTGCATTTCGGCCGCGCGGCGGAACGATTGGGCATGTCGCAGCCGCCGCTCAGCCAGCAGATACGACAGCTCGAAGAACGCGTCGGCGCACGGCTGTTTACGCGCACCAATCGCCGCGTCGCGCTGACCGATGCTGGCACGCTGTTTGTTGGCGAGGCACAGGACATTCTGGCCCGCGTCGATCACGCGGTCGCGCTGGCACAGCGCGCGCAGCGCGGTGAAGTCGGCGAGCTGCGCATCGGCTTTACCCGCTCCACGCCGCTGTCCGGGCACATTCCGCGCGCGATCTTTGCGTTCCGTCAGGCGGCGCCGTCGGTGCAGCTGCAATTGCAGGAAATGAATTCGCTGACCCAGATCGACGCCCTGCTTGAGCATCGGCTACAGGTCGGCATCGTGCGCGGCAACGTAC
>CBAAAD010000394.1:0-3417 GCA_964658785.1 uncultured Methylobacterium sp. | reverse complement strand
GGGTCAGCGTTTCGGCGCCAATTACCAACACCTTCTTCGATGACCCGCTCTTGATGAACTTGTCGGCCACGCCCAGCGCATAGACGAAACCCGAGCATGCCGCGTTGACGTCGAACGCAGCGCAGCCGTTGGCGCCGAGGCGATGCTGCACCAGGCAGGCGGTCGACGGAAAAATCAGGTCGGGCGTGGTGGTGCCCAGCACGATCAGATCGAGCTCGGACGCCTTGACGCCAGCGGCGTCCAGAGCGCGCTGCGCGGCGTCGAAAGCGAGGTCACCGGTGGTCTGCCCGTCTGCCGCAATGTGGCGCTGGCGAATGCCGGTGCGCGTGCGTATCCACTCGTCACTCGTGTCGACGATCTTTTCCAGATCGGCGTTGGTTACCACGCGTTCGGGCAAGGCGCTGCCGGTCGCGATAATGCGGGAGTAGATCTGGGTCATCGTTTATCCATCAACCAAAGCTCGGGTATCGCGCAACACGGCCGCGTCGAGATCAACCACGCCACGTTACTTTCCACCGGGTAGAAACGCAAAACGGCGCATTAACGCGCCGTCTCGCCTAATGGACAACATCGGGAACCGGGTAGGAATCCCGACGCACCATCAATCGTCGACCGACACCGCACCCTTGGTTTCGATCACTTTCTTGCCACGGTAGTAGCCGTCCTTGGTGACGTGATGGCGCAGATGCACCTCGCCGCTGGTCGGATCGGTGGACAGCTGCACGGTCTTCAGCGAGTCGTGCGAACGACGCATGCCGCGGGTGGACGGGGTACGGCGGCTCTTGGCAACTGCCATGGCATTTCTCCAACAGGAACTTGAGTGGTCTGAATCAACGTGACCTGGATCGACGACCCGGGCCGGTGGCTTTCTTAGGTTACTTCTTCAGTTCGCGCAACACCGCAAACGGATTCTCTGAACGCCCCTCGCCGGCAGATTCCTCTTCCGACTCGTGGCTTGTGACTTCGTCAGGCAGCGTGCTGTCCGGATTGACCGGCACCAGCGGCAGCGCCAACAACAATTCATCTTCGATGACATCGGCCAGACTCATCCGGCCATCATCAGCAACCAGCAGCGGCTCGCATTCGGGCGGCAAACCCGCCTCGTCACGCTCGTGCTTGATCAAACCCAGCCGCGTGTTCACCTCAACTGGCAACGCAAACGGCTCGAGCGAACGCTGACAGATCACACTCAGCGATGCCTGCGCGCGAACGTCGACGTAGCTGATGCCGAGGCTGTCGCGACCAAAATCCATGCCGTATTCGACGACACCATCGCTGGACGATAGCGCCTCGCACAGGCGTGCAAGGGTCGCGATAGGTAGCGTTCCCTCAAACGAACGCCGCGCCGAAACCATGCGCCAAGCGTCCACGGACTCTGGCAGCGTCACGGACATAATCTGTAAATGTTAGGTTTCCGGCGCGATTAAGTCAACTGATACGGTTCAAAAGCGGGCTTAATTCGCTGAATTGGCCGCTTATTTTGCCCTATCCGGTCGCTATGCGGCAAACTGCACGGCATTGCAGCCGAGCCGAGTTTCGCGAATGCCCAATTTGACGCTCGGCGCGGCCGCCATCACCTTATTTGTTATAGCTGTCGCGGCCTGGATGGTCCTGTCACGCCGCCGCCTGGCAAAACGCACCGTCAGCCTCCAGCATCTGCTCGATCTGGCCGATCGTCTCGAGGTCGACCTCAAAACCTGTCGCAGCGGCCTGCAGCAAGCGCACGCCGTGATGTCGCTCAACCCCGATCTGCCGGCGGCCAGCGAGCAGGACGCGCAGCATTCGATCGACGCCGGCCTGCGCGCGCTGCTGCAGCAGCGATTGTGGATCCGCGACCGCGCACCACGGGCCAGCCAGGGTGAGCTGGACGAGGCCGCACTATCCATGGGAGCGGCCCGAGACCGCCTGCAGCCACTGCTGCATGCATTGACCCAGGCCCAACGCGACCTCAACAACGCCATGCAAGAACACATCCGACGCGAGCCCGAGGCGTGAGCCCGATGCAGGGAGACGATATGCACATCGTGCTCGGCTCAACGTCGCGCTATCGCGCCGAGCTTCTTGGGCGACTGCTTCCGCACTTCGAACAGCGCGCGCCGGGCACCGATGAAACGCCGTTGGCAGGCGAACTCCCGAAACCACGAGCGGTGCGGCTTGCCATCGCCAAGGCGCAAGCAGCGGCGGCCGGTGTGCAAAATGCACTGGTGATCGGTTCGGATCAGGTCGCCGAGCTTGATGGGCTGATTCTGGACAAACCCGGCATCGAGGAAAACGCTCGCCGTCAGCTGGCGTTGAGTTCTGGTCGCATCGTGCAGTTTCACACCGCGCTGTGCCTGATCGATACGCGCGACGGCCGCCAGCACATCCATGTCGATCTCACCCGCGTGCATTTTTGCCGACTCGATCAAGCTGAGATCGAGCGCTACGTCGAACGCGAGAAGCCGCTCGACTGCGCCGGAAGTTTCAAGTGCGAAGGTCTGGGCATCAGCCTTTTCGAGCGCATCGACAATCAGGATCCCAGCGCACTGATCGGACTGCCGCTGATCGCTCTTGCCCGGTTGTTACGTGACTGCGGCATCGCCCTTCCCTGACGCCGCCCGCCACGTCAACGGCCGCCGCCGCGAGGTGCTGAAGCGGCTGACGTGTGCACCCGTAGCGCATTTCGTCGCACGAGCGACGCTCCTCGGCAAAAGCATCGCAAACATGCGAAGGCGAAAGCTACACTGGCCCCGCAACACGCACGATGCGCTGACCTCCCGTCAACTCCAAGAAAAACCATGGCCGCCAACCTCCTGCCGCGCGACGAGAATCTTCACAAGCGTCTTGAGGCCGCCGTGGCTCAGGTCAACCAGGTGCTGCTGGGCAAGCCGCGGCAGGTAAAGCTGGCCTTCGCCTGCCTCATCGCCGGCGGACACCTGCTGCTGGAAGACGTGCCGGGCGTCGGCAAAACCACCCTCGCCCACGCGCTGGCCGCCACCTTTGCGCTGGAGTTTCAGCGCGTGCAGTTCACCAGCGATCTGCTGCCGTCGGACATCATCGGCGTCAGCATCTACGAGCGTGAAACTGCGACTTTTCGCTTTCATCCCGGGCCGATTTTTACCGGGCTGCTGCTGGCAGATGAAATCAATCGCGCGAGCCCGAAGACGCAGAGCGCGCTGCTGGAGGCGATGGCCGAAAATCAGGTCACCGTCGATGGCCAGACGCATACGCTGACGCCGCCGTTCTTCGTGGTGGCGACGCAGAACCCGCTCGACCTCAACGGCACCTTTCCCCTGCCCGACTCGCAGCTCGATCGCTTCATGCTGCGGCTGTCGCTGGATTATCCCGACGCTGCCGCCGAGCGATCGCTGCTGACCGGCAGCGATCGTCGCGATCTGCTGGCGCAGCTGACGCCGCAGCTCGACGGCGCGGCGCTGC
>CBAAAD010000393.1:0-3417 GCA_964658785.1 uncultured Methylobacterium sp. | reverse complement strand
CCAAACCGGGCACCTTGCCTGCCCCGGCCACCAGCGCTGGCAAGGTTGCGAACGGCACGTAAGCGTCACGAAGTTAGCCTGCAGCAAGCTCTGCTGCTGCAGGATGACCGGGCGAGGCGAGCTCGACGTCCGGCTGGGTCGCTGATATCAATAGCGCGCCGCTCGCGATCCAGCGCGCCAGCGGCGCGCCTCACGCGGCCTGCGTTCCGGCTGATCGCCACACGGTGCACGTGGTGTTTCATCCGGGGGCGATGGTCGCCTTCGTCGGGCGACAGCGCTCACGCTGATTCCGTCAAACGTAGCTAAAGACGGCCAGACTGATCGGCGGCGAAAAGGTCAGCCGGCAGGGGCAGCGTGTTGAGTCCGCGTGAGAGCAGCATCGTCTGGAAGCGCTCGCCCATCTGGTCGGGCAGCATCAGGCGTTTGACCTGCTGGGCGAGTTGGTAGCTGCCGTGGTCATCAGTGATCTCGGCCTGCATGGATTGAAAAACGTCCTGCAGCCCGGCGCCAATGAGAAAGGATGCCTGCGGCAGATAGACGGCCAAATCAAAACCCGCACTTTTGCCCGCCTCGGCCAGTGCGGTAAAGTCGACGGAAGCGGTGAGGTCGTTGAGGCCCGGCAGATGCAGCGGATCGTTGTGCGCGCGATGGCGGTAATGCGCCATCAGCGTGCCGTCGTCGCGCTCGGGCAGATAGAACTCGCGGCGTACGTAGCCATAGTCGATGAAGAGCATCACGCCGGCGGTGAGTGAGCCGGCAATGGCCTGAATCCAGTACGGCAATTGCGGCAGCACTTCCGAGCGGTAGCCGTCGGCAAACACAGCGCCCAGATCGCGCTCGATATGGCGCACGGCACCGGAAACCAGGGCATCGGCCGGACGATCGATTCGCTGCAGCCTTCCGTTGGCGTCAAACGTCACGTGTTCTTCGAAAATGTTGCCGTTGCGCACGCTGAAGCGCGTGGCCGGCAGCGCGTCGATGACTTCGTTGGCGAACAGCACCCCGCGCCAGTCATCCTCCGGCGGGCGATCGAGCCAGCGCACGCGGGCGTTGAGCTCCGGCGGGAGGTTTGCCAGCAGCCGCTCGCGCTGACGCTCGCGCAGGTCCGCGCTCGGTTCGAGAATCAGGTAATGACGCGGCAAGCTGTTGCTCGCTGCCAGCGCCTTGAGGGCTGCCTCCGCGAAGGCGCCGCTGCCGCCGCCAAGCTCCAGAAAATCGGCCCCTTCACCCAATGACGCCAGCGTGGGCTGCAGCGCGTTGACGACGCACCGGGCAAACATCTCGCCGAGCTCCGGCGCCGTGACAAAGTCGCCGGCGGCGCCAAACTTGGTACGGCCGGCGCTGTAATAGCCCAGGCCGGGCGCATACAGGCAGCGCTCCATGTACTGCGCAAACGAGAGCGGTCCCTGCGCCGCGATCATCTCGTGCAGCAACTGCACAAGACGATCGGAATGCGCGCGCTCGTCGGCGCCGGGTTCGGGGAGTCGGGACTGCATGGGCGGCGTTGCCATTGACCAGAAGCGCGGCAAGCATAGCGGATGCGCCGATTATGGTTGATGGGGCCGCCCAGGGCGGATCACTTTGGCCAACAGCATCCCCTCACCTCAATCCTCTCCCCGCGGGGAAGAGGGGGACGCCGCTGTCAGAAATCTTTCTGCAGCGTCACGTACAGACCCCGTCGCGGCCCGTACTGCGGCGCGCCCACGCCGATACCGGTGCCGTCGCGCAGCTCGTAGGTGCGATCGAGCGCGTTGATCACCGCCAGCTGCGTGTGCAGCTTGCCGATACTCGCAAAGTTGAAGTCGTGCGACACGTTGAGATTCAGCTGGAAATAATCCGGCAGCGACAGGCCGTTCGGCGTGTTGCCGTCCTTGCGCAGGCCGGTGCCGAACAGGTAATCCGCACCTACCTTGGTGCTATCGGTCAGCGCGTAGTTGATGCCGCCCGAGGAAGTAATCTTCTGATCGTGATCGAGATGGATGTAGTTGTCGTAGATGTAGGCCAGGTCGACGGGCGAAAAGTTGTACTGGCCGGTGATCACCCGTTCGCCCATCGCCCGGTTGAACGAGATGTTGGTGTAGAAGTTCAGCGGGCCCTGATCGTAATTCAGGGTGAACTCGTTGCCGCGGATGCGGCCCGAGTTGTAATTGAAGGTGGAGTAGATCAGCGCCGCGCCGAACTGGCCCTCGTCCTGCAGGCGGTCGACCTTGCGGTAGTAGCTGTCGAAGCCGACGGTCCACGCCGAGCCGAAGTTCTGCGAGACGCCGGCGTCGTAATAGTTGAAGCGTTCGGTCAGCGGCGTGTTGTTGCCGTTGTTGGGCAGCGCGTTGGTGGTGCCCTGAAACTTGGCGATGGCGGTGGTGGTGATCGCCTCGGTCGCCGGCGGCGTGAAGTAGCGCGAGTAGCCGGCGTGCAGCGTGGTGCTGTCGGTGGCCTGATAGACCAGACCCAGGCGCGGGCTCAGCTGGCTCTCGGTGCGGAAGGCCTGATATTCGTCGGCGCGCAGGCCGTAGTTCATGGTCAGCTTGTCGCTGATGCTCCACTCGTTCTGCAGATAGGCCGCGTACGTCTTGGCGACGATATGGCTTTCGTCAAAGATATTGAATGGCACGGTGCTGGTCTGGTTGCCGTCGGCATCGGCCGGAAACACCAGCGAGTTGTTGCCGCTGATCGCGCGCTCGAAGCTGCCGTAAACGCCGTAGCGCAGCGTGTTGCTGTCACCCAGCGGGGTGGAAAAATCGGCCTGCAGCGTGCTGGCCACGTTGCTGCGATGGATGGTGGCCGCGACGCCGTTGAACATCAGGTCGCCAATGTTGTCCGGCGAAAAACCCACGCTGGTGTAGCGCCGGCCGACGGACACCTGATAGTCGGTATCGGCAAACTTGCCCTGCAATGCCAGCACGCCGAAGCGGGTTTTTTCGTTCTGCTGTTCGTTGAGGTTGGCCGAATTGAAATCGACCGTGTCGAGATAGCCAAACTGCGGCGTCTGACCCGGATTATTCGGAATCTGGAAGCGGTTGTTCGAAATGCCGAAGAGAAAACTCAGGCGCGTGTCGTTATTGATCAGGTACGCCACGTCGCCAAAGGCCTTCACCTGATTGGTGTGGTCATGGATCGGCGTGCGGCTGGCCGTCGGGTTCTCGATGCCGACGTCGCTTTCCATGTAGTTGGCGGTGAGGAAGTAGCTCCAGCGATCGTTGCTGCCCCAGATCGACGCATTCGGATTGAACGTGCCGAACGAGCCTGTAGTGACGCCGACGCTGCCGCCGTTGCCGAGGTCGTGGCCGCTCTTGGTGGTGATGTCGACCACCGCCGCGGTGCGGTCGCCGTACTGCGCCGGCAGCGCGCCGTCGAGCAGCTTCACGTTCTGGATCGTGCGCGCATCCAGCGCCTGACCAAAGCCCGAGATCGATTCGG
>CBAAAD010000392.1:0-3422 GCA_964658785.1 uncultured Methylobacterium sp. | reverse complement strand
AACACGCAGGTTAGCTTGTCGCCGATGGCCCGATGCAGCAGCGCCGCGACGACCGAGGAATCCACGCCGCCGGAAAGCCCCAGCAGCACGTGGTCATCGCCGACCTGCTCGCGCACGCGGGCAATCTGATCGTCGATGATGTTGGCCGCCGTCCACAGCGTCTGGCAGCCGCAGATCTCGGTGATGAAGCGCTTCAGCAGCGCGCCGCCCTGCTTGGTATGCGTGACTTCGGGATGGAACTGCACTCCGTACCAGCGCTTTTCCTCGTTCTCCATTACCGCGACCGGAATGCGGTCGGTGGTGCCGGTGATAACGAAACCCGGCGGCGCCTTGGCCACGTGGTCACCGTGGCTCATCCACACGTCGAGGCGATGACTGCTGGGGTGATCGGTGAGATTTTTGAATAGACGGCTATCCGCAACGATGTCGACTTCGGCGCTGCCGAATTCACGGGCGTCGGCTGCTTCGGTCGCGCCGCCCAGCTGCGCGGCCATCGTCTGCATGCCGTAACAGATGCCGAGTATCGGCAGGCCCGAATCGAACGCCTGCTGCGGCGCCTTCGGCGCGTCGGCCAGCGTGGTGGACTCGGGGCCACCGGAAAAAATGATGCCCTTCGCCCCGAAGGCGGCGATCTCCTCCGGATCGTGATCCCAGGCCCATATTTCGCAGTAGACACCGATTTCGCGAATGCGTCGTGCGATCAGCTGCGTGTACTGCGCGCCAAAATCGAGAATGAGGATCTTGTCGCTATGGATGTTGGTCATGGGGGCCAGGGTAGAAAAAAGCGGGAACGGGGAACGGGGAACGAAAATGCGCCATGCATTCCGGACTTCCCGACAAACCACTCAAAGCCGGAGAAGAACAGAGCAGGAAATACCAGTTCCCCATTCCCTGTTCCCCGTTCCCGCTCTTAATACCTCAGGAATTCAGCCGGTAATTCGGCGCTTCCTTGGTGATCTGGATATCGTGCGGGTGCGCTTCGGTGACGCCGGCCGAGGTGACTTTGACGAACTGCGCCTTGTGACGCACGTCTTCGATATTGGCCGCGCCGAGGTATCCCATGGAAGCGCGCAGTCCGCCGATCAGCTGGTGGATGATATTTCGCAGCGGGCCACGGTACGGCACGCGGCCTTCGATGCCCTCGGGCACCAATTTGTCGGCGTCCGCTTCGTCCTGAAAATAGCGATCCTTCGAGCCGAGCTGCATCGCACCGATCGATCCCATGCCGCGATAGCTCTTGTACGAACGGCCCTGGAACAACTCGACTTCGCCGGGCGATTCTTCGGTACCGGCAAACATCGAGCCCAGCATTACGGTCGACGCGCCGGCGGCAAGCGCCTTGGGGATGTCGCCGGAGTAGCGGATGCCGCCGTCGGCAATCAGCGGAATCTCGTCCTTCAACGCGTTGGCCACCATGTCGATGGCGGTTATCTGCGGCACGCCCACGCCGGCCACCACGCGCGTGGTGCAGATCGAACCCGGACCCACGCCGACCTTGACGGCATCCACGCCGACGTCGAGCAGCGCACGCGCTGCGTCACCTGTGACGATATTGCCGGCGACCACCTGCACCTGCGGGTAGTGCTTCTTGACCCAGCCGGCGCGCTCGATCACGCCCTGCGAATGGCCGTGCGCGGTGTCGACAACCAAAACGTCTACACCGGCTTCAACCAGCGCGGCGACGCGTCGCTCGGTATCGCCACCGACGCCGACAGCGGCACCAACCAGCAAAGCTTCCTGCTGATCCTTCGCGGCATGTGGATTGTCTCGCGCCTTCTGGATGTCCTTCACGGTGATCAGACCGCGCAGCTGGAAGTCGTCGTTGACCACCAGCACTTTCTCGATGCGGTGCTTGTGCAGCAGCAGCAGCACGTCGTCCTGGCTGGCGCCCTCACGCACGGTCACCAGCTTTTCCTGGCGGGTCATGATGTTGCGTACCGGATCGTCGTGCTTGCGCTCGAAGCGCAGGTCGCGGCTGGTGACGATACCGACCAGCTTCGTACCGTCCACCACCGGCACGCCGGAGATATTGTGCGCGCGGGTCAGACGCAGCACCTCACTGATCGACGTATCGGGCGTCACGGTGATCGGGCGGCGGATCACGCCGGCCTCGAACTTCTTCACCAGTCGCACTTCGGCCGCCTGCTGTTCCGGCGTCAGATTCTTGTGGATGATGCCGATACCGCCGCATTGGGCCATGGTGATGGCCAGTCCCGCTTCAGTCACCGTGTCCATCGCCGCGGAGACGATCGGAATGTTGAGCCGCAGGTTGCGGGTGAAACGGGCGGAGGTGTCTACGTCACGCGGCAGCACGATGGAGTGGCCGGGAACCAGGTAAACGTCGTCGTAGGTCAGGGCCTCGGCGAGGATGCGCATGAGCTGTTCCGCTGCAAAGAGGGAATTATACGCGCCCTGCCGTGATGCTCGCCAGATCAGCCGCTGAATGTCACCGCACCAAGCCCGTGGCGCGCGATTCCGCGGCCTCCAGCGTGTTTTCGATCAGGGTGGCGACGGTCATCGGCCCCACGCCACCCGGTACCGGGGTAATCCAGCTGGCGTTTTCCGAGGCGGCCTGAAAATCCACGTCACCGACGAGCCGGCCGTCTTCCAGGCGGTTGATGCCGACGTCGATCACCACGGCACCGGGCTTGATCCATTCGCCCTTGACCAGGCCGGGCTTGCCGACCGCGACAATGAGAATATCGGCCTGCCGCACGAAGCTTTCCAGATCGCGGGTAAAACGATGGCAGGAGGTCGTGGTGCAGCCGGCAATCATCAGCTCCAGCACCAGCGGACGCCCCACGTGGTTGGACACTCCGACCACCACGGCGTGCTGGCCGCGCACCGGGCGATCGGTGTGGCCCAGCAGAGTCATGACGCCGCGCGGCGTACAGGGACGCAAACCGAAGCGGCGAAGCGCGAGGCGACCCACATTGATGGCCTGGAAGCCATCCACATCCTTGGTCGGATCGATGCGATCGACCAGCGCGTCTTCATCGATATGCTCGGGCAGCGGCGACTGCACCAGGATGCCGTGCACGTCCGGATCGGCGTTGAGCTTGTCGATCAGCGCAAACACCTCTTCCTGACTCGTATTTGCCGGCAGGTCGTGGTCGAACGATCGAAAGCCGACCTGATGACAGGCCTTGCGCTTGTTGCGCACGTAGACCGAGGACGCCGCGTTGTCGCCGATCAGAATAACGGCAAGGCCAGGCGCGGAAAGTCCCTCAGCCAGGCGTTCGGTGACGCGCCTTCCGACGCGCTCCAGCAGTTCCTGCGCGATACGTTTACCGTCAAGAATGCGTGCGCTCATGGAAATGCCCGGGCGTAAAGTCCTCCATTATCCCGGCTGGACGACGCGCTTACAAACCGAGCGAAGCAACGCGCGCCGTGTCATGGGGCGCAAGGGCGAATACGTAGGT
>CBAAAD010000391.1:0-3438 GCA_964658785.1 uncultured Methylobacterium sp. | reverse complement strand
CCGCGCTGGCCGGCATCACGCTGGGCATGGTGCGACAGGCCGGCTTCGACCGGCAGTTTGGGCGTAACCAGGTGGCCAATCACGCGGGCAACGTGATCGGTGCCAGCCTGTCCGGCTTTCTGGGCTGGAAGTTCGGCTTTGGTGCGGTGTTTTTTCTGGCCGGACTGTTCGCCGTGCTGGCCATCATCAGCGTGCTGCTGATTCCGCGCAAATCCATCAACGACCGCTACGCGCGGGGCCTGGAAAGCGACGACGACGGCGAAGAGCACGCGTCGGGCCTGCGCGTGCTGCTCACCAATCGCCCGCTGCTGATTCTGGCCGGCGCGCTGGCCTTCTTTCATCTTGGCAACGCCGCCATGCTGCCGCTTTACGGCTTGGCAGTGGTCGCCGCACACCAGGGCAGCCCAGCCGTCTTTACGGCCAAAACCATCGTGGTCGCGCAGCTGGTGATGGTCTTGACCTCGATCGTGGCCATTCGCCTGATGCGCACGCGCGGCCACTGGTGGGTGATTCTGCTGACCTTTCTCGCACTACCGCTGCGAGGACTCATTGCCGCCCTGGTGATCAAGAGCTGGGGCGTCTGGCCGGTGCAGGCGCTGGACGGCATCGGCGCCGGCCTGCAGAGCGTAGCGGTACCGGCGCTGGTTGCGCGCCTGCTGAAGGGCAGCGGCCACGTCAACGTGGGCCAGGGTGCGGTAATGACGGTGCAGGGGTTAGGCGCCGCGCTGAGCCCCGCGCTGGGCGGCTTCATCGCCGAGCTGTTCGGCTACCGTGCGGCGTTTCTGCTGCTGGGCGCCATCGCACTGGGCTCGCTCACGCTGTGGCTCGGGTTCGCGAGGATGCTAAAGCCTGCGTGCGGGATCCCTGCCCCATCGGACTGACTCCGAGTCTGGATCGAGCGATTTCTGCGCAGGCCGTTCGAGCATGTCCACATGAGCGAGCGGATCGATGACACGATCGTTTGAGCAGACATCGAACGCGCCAAAGCATGCGATCGATTACGACACCGGTATTGCGCACCGCCTGGTCGCTCTGCCGAGCTGTAAACACGTGCTCAAAGAAGACCGAACAGGAACGCCTTCGTGACGGCCTGCGTCTTGTTCGTCGCGCCGAGCTTGCTCAACGTGCTGGTGATATGAAAAGTCACCGTGCGAGTGGAGATACCGAGGATCGTGCCGATCTCATCGGCAGTTTTGCCCTCCGCGCTCCAGCGCAGCACCTCGATTTCGCGCGGCGTAAGGTGGTGATCGACATCGGCCTGCACTTCTTTTGTCTCGATCGCACCGAGCAGACCGTGCGTCACGTGTGACAGCCAGACCAGCTGCGGCTCTTTTTCGGACAGCTCCAGCGCGCTGACTTTCTCGTGGCTGCGCGCAAGGGAAAGCATGCCCGTAGTCATGTGCTTACCGTGGGTTGCAAGCGCCCATCCGTGGTGCACGCCGTGGGCTCTGGCCTCTTCCCAGAATTCAGGCTGACCTTCTGACTCCGCGCTGGCCCAGACAACGGGCGCCAGCTCGCGAGCGGCCCGCTTGATCAGTGGATCACTGTCCAGATAGTTATGCGCGAAGTAGTGATCCAGCCACGGGATTGGATAGGTGCTCGACCACGTCACCGAGGGGCTGGCGATGGGCACGGGAACCCGCAACACGTACGAGCAATACTCAAAGCCCAGTCGATCGACGATCGATGCGAGCTCCCGCAATATCCCTGCCGAGGACGCCGCCTGCAAGGACAGTCGATCCAGGCAATCTTCCCGCCACGCCTTTGCCATTGATCCCCACGTGTGCAATCGCTCGATTGCCGCCTAACCAGCCGAGACTACGGTGTGCCCCGCGTATCGAAAGGCTCATCACCCAGGCTTCGAAACGCTGGGCTGAGGCTACTGCGAATAAGGGCAAGACGCCATCCAGACGTCAGCCTTGGCCAGCGTGTCCCGATAGGCACGTCGATTGCGCCACGCGACGAGCTACGCGGGCCATCTACTGCAGGCGATGTAGACCGTCAAAAAAATACCCGGCCGATGTGTCACCGGTCGGGTACGTTGGAACGATTTTTACCGGTAACGTCCTGTCGAATCCCTGGCCATTTCCCCACGACCGCCGGTAAATCGATTAGAAGTTAAAAGCCCGATCGCAACCACTGCAAGAAATGACAGGTGCCGACACGAACGCGCGCTGATCACCAAGCAAAATGAAACAAACAATCGCTGGAGCGACTCACCGCATTGCACGAGCGAACAAGAACAGCGACAACTTCCATGACTGAGATCGGCTGGCGCGCAAATCGAACGATCGACAGAAGCAGGCAGATTTCTGACCGGCTGGGGCCGATTGCAGAGCTGGCAAAACGACAAAAAAGAGTTTTTTGCCGCGACGGGATCGATGAAGCAGTCTTTCAAAGCCACTGAAGTCTTTGCATATCTTTACCGATGCGGGCCAAATTTCGTGCACAAAAAACCCGCAGAGACAGGATCTCTGCGGGTCGTCTGTTTGGCGGAGAGAGAGGGATTCGAACCCTCGATAAGGCTTTTGACCCTATACTCCCTTAGCAGGGGAGCCCCTTCGGCCACTCGGGCATCTCTCCATAATTCTCCACATCGCTGTGGAGCCGGCAAGGATACCGATCAGCGTCATCAAGGTAAAGGCTTGATGATCAATCAGTGCTCCGCGGCCTCTTCAGTGCTGCTGTCAGCATCGCCCTCGCCTTTGATGCGCTGGTAAATTTCCTCACGATGCACCGCGACGGTCTTGGGAGCATTGATGCCTATGCGCACCTGATTGCCCTTGACGCCCAGAACGGTGACGGTCACCTCGTCGCCGATCATCAGGGTTTCGCCGACCCTGCGGGTCAGAATCAACATGGTTGTTACTCCGTAAAATTTTGTGTCATGGGCCTGTCGAGCGATGGGCGCCTCACCCCTGAGCCACCATCTTTCTACAGTTCGAGGATTGATCCATCGAAGGCCCTACCGCCTTCCCGGTTCACAGCCGTGACCTGTTATTAGCTGTCATGACTGGTGCTTCCACCGATGAACTGGTGAGTACACATTACGCTGATACTAGCCGAGCGCCAGCCCCCCACGCAATGCGTCTGAATGATGACATGCGGCATATCATGACCTTTTAACGCACCTATTCACTGGCTGGAAATCCACGTCGGCAGAGCAGCGAGCAGCGCCGGCAGTTGAGACGTATCGGCCCCACCACCTTGTGCCATATCGGGCCTGCCGCCACCCTTGCCATCGATCTGCGCCGCGATGTGAGCAACAACATTGCCGGCCTTGATGCGTTCCAGCGCCTTGCCATGCACGCCGGCAATCAGCGAGACGCGACCATCCGCCGCGCCCGCCAGCACCACCACGCAGTCGCCGAGCTGCTGCTTGAGCTGATCGACGCCGTCGCGCAGCGACTTGGCATCGAGCCCTTCAAGCCTCGCAGC
>CBAAAD010000390.1:0-3441 GCA_964658785.1 uncultured Methylobacterium sp. | reverse complement strand
GTTATCCTCGTGGACGAACTGGCGCATCGCAACCTGCCGGGCGGCCGTCACGAGCGGCGCTGGCAGGATATTGCCGAGCTGCTCGACGCCGGCATCGAGGTCTACACCGCGCTCAACGTGCAGCATCTGGAAAGCCTCAACGACCAGGTGCAGCGCATTACCGGCATTACCGTGCGTGAAACCGTGCCCGATGCGTTTCTCGATCACGCGCGCGACATCGTGCTTATCGATCTGCCGCCGCGCGAGCTGATCGCGCGGCTGAAGCAGGGCAAGGTCTACGTGCCGGAAACGGCGGCGGCGGCGCTCAACGCGTTCTTCTCGCCGACCAATCTGGCCGCGCTGCGCGAACTGGCGGTCGGCACCATTGCCGACCACGTCGACAGCGATCTGCGCGAGCACATGCTGGCACGCGGTAGCGCCATGACGGTGCGTCGGCGCGTGCTGGCGGCGATCGACGGTCACGCGCAAAGCGACTATCTGGTGCGGGTGGCGCGGCGCATCGCCGAGCGTCGCGGCGCGCCGTGGAGCGTGGCGTATGTCGACACCGGCGCGCGGCTCGATCCGGTGCGGCGCGAGCAGCGTGATGCGGCGATGCGCCTGGCGCGTCGACTCGGCGGCGAAACCATCATTCTGCGCGGCCATTCGATTGCCGACGAGCTGCTGGCGCACGCCGACCGCGAAGGCGTCGGCCAGATCATCCTGGGCCGCACGCGCGAGCGGCCGTTTGCGCGCATGCTCGGCCGCTCACTGACGCAGATGCTTTTGCGTCGAGGCGCGCATATGGAGTTGACCATCATCGCCACGCCGGCCGAACGGGCCAAGGCGCGCCGGCGCATGCGCTTGCCGCGCGAGCGCGGCAGTCGGGCGGAGTATGTCTACGCCACGCTGGCGACCTTGATAGCTTTCGGGCTTTCGTTCATCGCCGATCGCTATCTGGCGGTGGCCAATCTGTCGCTGATTTTTCTTACCGCGGTGCTGGTCGTGGCGGTTCGCACGCGGATGACCGTGTCCGTCTATACGGCCATTCTGTGTTTTCTGGGCTACAACTTCTTTTTCACCGCGCCACGTTACACGCTGTCCATTTCCAATGTTGATGATGTGCTGGCCGTCACGCTGTTTCTCGTGGCGGCGCTGGTTTGCAGCCGTCTGGCGACGCGGCTGGCAAGCCAGGTGGAGTCGTTGCGTTCGTCCCACGCCCAGACGCGTGCACTGCTGACGCTGGGTCAGCAGCTCAGCACCAGCACCGATGCCAGCGGCATCCGTGCTGCTGGCAGCAAGGCGCTGGCGCGGGTCCTGCACTGCGATGCGTCGATGCTGGCACGCGACCCCGAGCAGGTCTTGCGGGTCGTCGCCAGCGCGCCGGGCGAGCGCGCGTTGACCGCACAGGATATGGCTGCAGCCGACTGGAGCGATCGCCACGGCGAACAGGCCGGCCGCTTCACCGATACCTTGAACGCGGCGCCGTGCTGGATGCTGCCGCTGGGCAGCGATGTGCGTCCGCTGGGCGTCGCCGGTTTGCGCTTCGCGCCGGAGGAGGGCGAGCCCGACGCCGACCGCCGCAGCCTGGCCCTGGCGATGGCGCAGGACATCGGCCAGGCGCTGGAGCGCGCGCGCCTCTCTGACGAGCTGGAAGGCGCCCGCGTGCAGGGCGAAACCGAGCGTCTGCGCAACGCGCTGCTGTCCTCCGTTTCGCACGACCTGCGCTCGCCGCTGGCTTCCATGATTGGCGCCGCCGGTACGCTGATCAGCTACGAGGCCAAGCTGCCGCAGGAAGAACGCACCGAGCTGCTGCAGTCGATCCTCGGCGAAGGCCAGCGGCTGGATCGCTACATTCAGAACCTTCTCGACATGACCCGGCTCGGTCACGGCACGCTCAAGCTCAGCCGCGACTGGACCGACAGCAGCGAGATCGTGGCCGCCGCGGTCACGCGCCTGCGCAAGCTGTTCCCCGATCTGCGCGTGGAAACCGTGGCGCCGCACGAGCCGATTCTGCTCTACGTGCATCCGGCGCTGATCGAGCAGGCGCTGTTCAACATCCTGGAAAACGCCGCGCGCTTCTCGCCAGCCGATGAAGCTGTGCGCGTCACCGTGCAAAGCACCGAAGATCGATTGCTGGTTGACGTCAGTGATCGTGGCCCCGGCATTCCCGAGGCCGAGCGCGCGCAGATTTTCGACATGTTCTATTCCGTGTCGCGCGGCGATCGCGCGCCGCAGGGCACCGGCCTTGGCCTGGCGATCTGCCGCGGCATGATTGGCGCGCACGGCGGCAGCGTCGAGGCCTTGCCAGGCGACGGCATCGGCACCACCATCCGTATCAGCCTGCCGCTGCCGGCACCGCCGGATGCCGATGCGTGATGGATGGAAGACGGTGGATTCGAGCAGTGCTTTGTGTACCTTCCAGACGATGAGTAACCCGGCATGACTTCGGCTTCTCCACGCATTCTGGTGATCGATGACGAGGCGCAGATCCGGCGCTTTCTCGACATTGGTTTGCGCGCCGAGGGTTACGAGGTTTTCCTCGCAGCCAATGCGGCCGAAGGTCTGGCGCTGGCCGTCACGCAGTCACCCGATCTGGTGATACTGGACATCGGCCTGCCCGATCGCGAGGGCCACGACGTGCTCGCCGAGCTGCGCCAGTGGACCCAGGTGCCGGTGATGATGCTGACGGTGCGCGATGCCGAAAAGGAAAAAGTGCGCGCGCTGGACGGTGGCGCCAACGACTACGTGACCAAGCCCTTCGGCATCCAGGAGCTGATGGCGCGACTGCGCGTGCTGCTGCGCAGTCGCCCCGGTGAGCCGGCGACCCAGCAGCGTTACGACGACGGGCATCTCAGCATCGATCTGGCGCGGCGGGAAGTGCATCTGGGCGGTGCGCTCTTGTCGCTGACGCGCAAGGAGTACGCCGTGCTGGCGCTGCTGCTGCGCCACGCCGGGCGCGTCGTCACCCAGCAACAGCTGCTGCGCGAACTGTGGGGCGCCACCCACGTGCAGGACACCCATTACCTGCGCATCGTTCTCGGCAAGCTGCGCCAGAAACTCGGCGACGATGCCGCCGCCCCGCGCTGGCTAAAAACCGAGCCAGGCGTCGGCTATCGCTTTCTCGGCGCCGGCTGAGCAATGTCGCCGAGGGCGTCGGTTGGCCGAGCGCCGCGATGCCCAACGCGATGTCGCGATGAACGTTGGGTACACCGTTGGCAGGTTGGGATGAGCGCACGCGAATCCCGACAGGTTGTTGCCGGGATGTGGGGCACGATGTTGGGACCCGCTAGCGCTCATCCCAACCTACCAAGGCGGCGTCACGGACGCACCGTTGATTCTGTGGCTTGCGAGCGCATCGGCGACAAAGCCCGACGTACTCGCCTTTCGTTGAAGCGCCGCAAGAGCCGCAGCGCACTGTTTTCGACAAACTGCGGATCAGCAACGTCGCCGATAACGTAGGTT
>CBAAAD010000389.1:0-3443 GCA_964658785.1 uncultured Methylobacterium sp. | reverse complement strand
AGACGATCGGCCACACGAGATGATTGATGAGTTGATCAACCATGATGCTTATGCCTTGCTCAAAGTGATGGCGGCGCCGTAAGGCGGCAGTGCGGCGGTGACGTCGTGCCCGGCTTCAATCCAGGCGGTGCCATCGGGGACGGCCTGATCGATCGTCAGCAGCAGCGTCGCGTCGGCCACGCGAACCTGTTCGCCACCGGCCAGACCGAGGCGCTTCGCCTCGTCCGCGTTGACGCGCACGGCGGCAGCACGGTTCAGTGGATGCGCCTGCAGCGCGGTGGCACGGCGCAGCACGGCGTCGGTGCGATAGATCGGCAGGGTGGCCAGACGCACCAGACCGGAAACATCCTGACGCTTGGCCAAGGCGGCGGAGGCTGTCGCCGGCCGCTCGCTGATGCCGTCGCGCAGGCCGGCAAGATCGTCGAATTCGAAGTCGGCCAGCTGCAGCGAACCGCCCAGCGCACGCATCACCTTCCAGCCCGCGCGCGTCTGTCCGGGGGCCTTTGCGCCGGCAGCCACGCTCTGCGCCAGCCCGTCGACGTTGACCAGGGTCGCGTCGATTTCCGGCAGCAGCGCGATCGGCAGAATCACGTCGGCCACTTCGCGCAGCGCCGCACTGGCGTAAGCGCTGAATGCAACGACCTGCTCGGCCGCGCGCAGCGCTTTCAGCGCCGCAGCGCCGTCGGCAAAATCGTGCGGCGGCTCGACGCCATACAACACGTAGCTCTTGCGCGCCTGGGCCAGCATGGCCTGCGCATCGAGGCCGCCGTTGCCGGGCAGCACGCCGAGCTTGGCCAGACCGACCGCGTTGGCACCGACCGGCAATTCGTTGTAACCGGCACCGGTCGCTTCGGCGATGAAACGGGCAATCGCGCGCAGCCACGAGGCCTGCGGATGAGTCACCGCGGCTTCGCCGAGGATGATCACGGCGCTACCGGATTTCAGCGCGGCGACGACCTCGTTGTCGCCATCGTCGCCCTGCGCGCCGTTGATGGCGTCGGCCAGCGCAGCTGGCGCCAAAGCGCCGGCACTAACGGCCGCTTTGGCCACGGCCAGCAGGGCATCGACCATGGCATGCGGCGCCACAATGGCCTGACCCGCCAGTGGGTAGTTGAAGGCAAACTGTGCCGGGTTGACCAGATAGACCTTGGCGCCCTTCTTGGTCGCCTGGTGCAGCCGATGGTTGACCAGCGGCATCTCGTGACGCAGATCGGAACCGACGATCAGCGCCGCCTTGACCTTGTCGATCTCGGCCACGGGCAAATCAAACGTGGTTGCGACCGCGTTGTCGGCAAAGTCGAGCTGGCGCAGGCGGTGATCGACGTGCGCGCTGCCAAGACCGCGGGCCAGGCGCATCAGCAGATCGCCCTCCTCGTTCGAGGTCGCGGGGTGAACCAGAACACCCAGCTCACTGCCCGGTTCCTTCTTCAAGGCTTCGCCAGCAAACTTCAGCGCGTCTTCCCAGGTAGTGACCTGCCACTGGCCGTTGCGCTTCACTTCCGGTGCGCTGATGCGATCGGCCGCGTACAGACCCTGATAGCTGTAGCGATCGCGGTCGGACAGCCAGCATTCGTTGACCGCCTCGTTGTCGCGCGGCACGGTGCGCAACACGTCGCCGCGGCGCGTATGCAGCCACAGGTTGGAGCCCAGCGCGTCGTGATAGGCGATCGACGGCTTGGCGATCAGCTCCCAGGCGCGCGCCTGGAACTGATATGGCTTGTTGGTCAATGCGCCGACAGGACAAACGTCGATGATGTTGCCGGAAAGCTCGGTTTCCAGCGTCTTGCCAATATAGGTGCCGATCTGCAGATTTTCGCCGCGGCTCATGCCGCCCAGCTCGTAGGTACCGGCAATTTCGCTGGTGAAGCGCACGCAGCGCGTGCACTGGATGCAGCGGGTCATTTCGGTGGCGACCAGCGGACCGAGGTTCTCGTCGGTGATGGTGCGCTTGCGCTCGGTGTAGCGCGACACGCTGCGCCCGTAGCCCAGTGCCACGTCCTGCAGCTCACACTCGCCGCCCTGGTCGCAGATCGGGCAGTCCAGCGGATGGTTGATCAGCAGAAACTCCATCACGTCTTTCTGGAATTTCAGCGCCTTGTCCGAACGCGTGGTGACCTTCATGCCCTCAGCGACCGGCGTGGCGCAGGCCGGCTGCGGCTTGGGCATCATCTTGCCGCCCATCTCCACGTCAACCAGACACATGCGGCAGTTGGCGGCGATCGGCAGCTTGCGGTGATAGCAGAACCGCGGGATGGCCACGCCGATGGCGTCGGCTGCTTCGATGATCATCGCGCCCTTGCGGATCTGGGTCGGCTTGCCGTCGACTTCGATGTTCAGCAGGTCAGGCGCGGCATGGCTAACGGGCTGCGCGCTCATGCGGCTACTCCCCGGCTCGCTTCGGCCATCTGGTCTTCAGTCATCGAACGACCGTGCTCCACGTAGTATTCGAATTCATGCCAGAAGCGACCGAGAAAGCCCTGCACCGGCCACGCGGCGGCTTCACCGAACGCGCAAATGGTGTGGCCTTCGATCTGACCCGCGACCGCCTTGAGGCGATGCAGATCGTCCGGCACGCCCTTGCCTTCCACAATGCGCGACAGCACGCGGTACATCCAGCCGGTGCCCTCGCGGCACGGCGTGCACTGGCCGCAGGATTCGGCGAAGTAAAAGCGCGAAATGCGGTGGCAGACCTTGACCATGCAGGCGGTGTCGTCCATCACGATGACGGCGCCCGAACCCAGACCCGATCCGGCCTTTTGCAGGCAGTCGAAGTCCATCGTCATGTCCATCATGATCTCCGCCGGCAGCACCTTCATCGAGGCACCGCCGGGGATAACGGCCTTCAGCGTGCGGCCCGGCCGCAGACCGCCGGCCATGTCAAGCAGGTCCTTGAACGATGTGCCCAGGGGGATTTCGAAGTTGCCCGGCTTGGCCACGTGGCCCGAGACCGAGAAAACCTTCGGACCGCCGTTGTTCGGCTTGCCGATATTGAGGAACCAGTCCGCCCCGTTACGCAGGATCGCCGGGATCGAGGCATAGGTTTCGGTGTTGTTGATCGTCGTCGGCTTGCCGTACAGGCCGAAGTTGGCCGGGAACGGCGGCTTGAAGCGCGGCTGACCCTTTTTGCCTTCGAGCGATTCCATCAGCGCGGTTTCCTCCCCGCAGATGTAAGCCCCGGCGCCAAGCGCGGCGTAAATGTCCACATCGACACCGCTGCCCAGAATGTCCTTGCCCAGCAGGCCGGCGGCATAGGCTTCTTTCAACGCCTCTTCGAAATGCTCGAACGGCTCGTGATGAAACTCGCCGCGGAGATAGTTGTACGCCACCGTGGAACCGGTGCAGTAGCAGCCGATGGCCAGACCTTCGATCACCGCATGCGGGTTGTAGCGCAGAATGTCGCGATCGTGCGAAGTGCCGGGCTCCGATTCGTCGGAGTTGCACAG
>CBAAAD010000388.1:0-3459 GCA_964658785.1 uncultured Methylobacterium sp. | reverse complement strand
GTCATGATTGCGGTGATCGGTGTGCACGTGGCCGGTGTGCTGATCGAAAGCTGGATACATCGCGAGAACCTGATCGGCGAAATGTTCAGTGGCCGCAAGCTCGGTACGCCTGCGCAGGCGACGCGATCGGCGTGGTTGTCGATTGCCCTGTTCATGACGGGCTTGCTGTCGATGTTCTGGTGGTTTCGCCTGACCGCATGGTCGTGATGCATCGCTCCGGTCGGCCGATTGCCGACCGCGACGCTTGCGGCGTCTGGACGCTGAAACAACAGGTAGCCCTCAAGCAACGCCGGAGAAAAGGTCATGTTGGAATTTATCGTCAATATCGAAGCCGACAGGGATGAGTCGGTGCTGCAGGAATTTGCCTTTGCACTGGCACGTCAACACAGTGCTTTTCTGACGGGTATCCATCTGGTGGTCGTTGACGCCACGATGATGGCAGTGCCTGGCGGGAAGGGCGTGCTGGATGACGAGGAAAGCGCAGCGACGGCGCGTCGCCCGTGGTGGAATGATCTGTGCCGTGCGCATCAGGTTGACGGTGAGTGGGAGGTACTGCGCGGGTTTTTTCAAAGCGTCATGGCACGACGCGCGAGCTTTTCCGATTTGATCCTCGGGCGACTCTCCACCCATCGTAGTGACGCACTGCTGGGGCTTGGGCTGATCAGCCGCATCGTGTTCTCGGACGTGGTGCCCATGCTGCTGGTGCCTGAAACATGGCGTCGCCACGATGGCGTCAAAAAGGTGGTGATTGCCTGGAACGGCTCGGCGGAAGCGGCGCGAGCTGCCAAAGCCGCGCTGCCGCTGCTCAGGCACGCCGAACAGATCATCGTTCTGGACGGCGAGCAGGACGCTTTTCCCGTGCTGGGCAACGCGCACGCGCGGCTGCCCTTGCGCGCCTGGCTCGAGCGCCAGGGCCTGTCGGTGCAGTGGCATCCGATGAATCCGCCGCCGACGCTGGACATGGGCGAGTTGATTCACCAACGCGTGATGGACCTGGATGCCGACCTGCTGGTGATGGGTGCATGGGGCCACTCGCGGATGAGCGAGCTGCTGATGGGCGGCGTTACCCGCTACATGCTGCACAACGCGCAGCTTCCCGTGCTGTATGCCCACTAGCCGAACCAGGGCTTGCGCCAGGTTGGGTGCGTCGACCCATAAGCCGCTGACCGATCACGACGCGCTGTCCATCGAAGCGGCCGTTTCCCGGTGAGTATCGCCCCGGCGCTCACGGGCGATTCCACCGGCCTTGCCGCGAGCGAGGCGGGCCTGCGTCTGCAGACGAATGGACCCAACACCTTGCCCGGTGCCAAGCCGAAATCGTGGTGGGCAATGGCGGCCGGCGTGGTGCTGGAACCGATGTTTCTCATGCTGCTTTTCGCTGGCGGCCTGTATCTGGCGCTGGGTGATCGTGCCGAGGCGATCTTCCTGATGCTGTCGGTGCTGGTGATCATCGGCATCACGCTGGCGCAGCAGCACAAGACGGAGCGCGCGCTAGAAGCCCTGCGTGACCTGTCTGCACCGCGCGCGCGCGTGGTGCGTGATGCTTGCGAGAGCCTGATCGCCAGCAGCGATGTGGTCGTCGGCGACCGGCTGGTGCTGCACGAAGGCGATCGCATTGCAGCCGATGCGACGCTGCTGTCGGGGCATCTGGATGCTGACGAATCGATGCTGACCGGTGAGTCCGTTCCTGTCGGAAAGAGCGTGGGAGCGAAAGACAAGCTTTTCGCGGGCACCGTCGTTACCAGAGGGCGGGGCTTTGCGACGGTCAGCGCAACCGGTGCGCGCACGGCGATCGGCCATATCGGCCGTGCGCTGGAAACCACGACAGCCAAAACGTCGCCCTTGCAGCGCGCGTCACGCCGGCTGGTTCGCTATTTTGCCGTCGCCGCCTTGTTTTTCGCGGGCGGCCTGTTTCTGCTCAACTGGCTGTGGGAAAAGGGCAGCCTGCTGGACAGCCTGTTGACGGCCGTGGCTCTCGCCATGGCCATACTGCCGGAGGAGTTTCCGGTCATCCTCACCATCTTCATGGCTTTGGGCGCCTGGCGCATTGCTCGCCACAAGGTACTGACAAGACGCCTGTCGGCGGTCGAGGCGCTGGGCGAGATTTCCGTGCTTGCCGTCGACAAGACCGGCACGCTGACCCAGAACCGCATGCACGTCGCCGAACTGTATGCCGGGCAGCAGAGCTTTGTCGCCCAGTCGTCGTGCCCTGCGCATTTTGATGAGCTGATTCGGTTCGCCCGACTGGCCACGCCGGGTGACTCGTTCGATCCGATGGAAAAGGCGATTCTTGCCTTCGGCAACGCGCATCCCGAGCGCACGTCATCGCATGCAGCGCCAGCGGCGCCGGCCAGGGAATATGCGCTCGATCCGGCATTGCTGGCGATGAGCATGGCCTTTGCGGATGGGCCGGCTGCGACCTATCTCATCGCCGGCAAAGGCGCGCCGGAAGCCATCGTCGAACTTTGTACGCTGGATGTCGGCGAAAAGACCAGGGTGCCGGCCCAGGTGCTGGCCATGGCCGAGCGCGGGTTGCGCGTTATTGCGGTGGCGGCGGCGACGCATCACGGCAGTGAATGGCCTGACACTCAGCGGGGTTTTCACTATCGCTTTCTGGGGTTGATCGGGCTGATTGATCCGCCCAGGCCCGAGGTGGCTGCAGCCATCGGTGAGTGCCACGCGGCGGGTATCCGCGTGGTCATGATGACCGGCGATCATCCCGCCACGGCGCGCGCCATCGCCGCCCAGGTTGGCCTTGGCGCAGCGGTTGATCTGATCACCGGCGAGCAGATGGATGCCCTTGGCGATGTCGAGCTCGGCGAGCGGCTTCGGCATGTCGGCATCTGCGCACGCGTGCAACCCATTCAGAAGCTGAGGCTGGTCAGAACGCTGCAGCACGACGGTGACGTGGTCGGCATGACGGGCGACGGCGTCAACGATGCGCCCGCGCTGAAGGCGGCCGATGTCGGTATCGCCATGGGTGAACGGGGTACGGATGTAGCACGTGAAGCGGCAGCGATCGTGCTGCTGGACGATAATTTCGCCAGCCTGGTACTGGCCATTCGTCAGGGTCGGCGCATCAACGACAACATCGCCAAGGCGAGCCGCTTTGTGGTGGCGGTGCACGTGCCGATCGTGGCCATGGCGATGGTACCCAGCATGATGCACTGGCCGATTCTGCTGATGCCGGTGCAGATCGTTTTACTGCAGCTGCTGATCGATCCTGCCTGCTCGATCGTCTTCGAATCGGCGCGCCCCTCACCGACGCTCATGCAGCGTCCACCCCGCGCGTCGACCGATTCGCCGTTCCGTCTGCGCAACCTGGTTTATGGCGCTCTGCAAGGTATGGGCCTGGCGGCGATTCTGCTGCTCGGTTATGCGCTGGTACTGAGGATCGGCACGCCGGCCGAGCAGGGCCGTTTAGCCGTTTTTGCGGGCCTTTTGGTTGGCGTGTTCTTG
>CBAAAD010000387.1:0-3468 GCA_964658785.1 uncultured Methylobacterium sp. | reverse complement strand
CTTCGCGTCGATCTACAGCGCCAGCAGCCTTGCGCCGGCGACATCCATCCCTGTCGGCGTGATCACCGAAGGCAGCATGACCAACGTCAAGAGCGACCTGCAGACGTTCACCTCCAACAACGGCCTGCCCAATGTCAGCGTGCAGGTGGTCGGCAGCGGCAGCAGCGACACCAGCGGCGACGGCGAATGGGATCTGGACACGCAGGATATTGTCGGTATCTCCGGCGGCGTGCAGAAGCTGGTGCTCTACGACGCCGCATCGCTCAGCGACGCGGACCTGACCACGGACTACAACGCCGTGGTGTCCGCCAACGCGGTACAGGTCATCAACGTATCGCTCGGTGAATGCGAGACCAGCGCGGATACCGCCACCGACGACCAGATCTTCGAACAGGCCCAATCGCAGGGCCAGACATTTTCCGTGTCCTCCGGCGACTCCGGCGCGGACGAGTGCGGCGATGGCGGCATCACGCCAAGCTATCCGGCCAGCTCTCCGTACGTGGTGGCCGTCGGCGGCACCGAGCTTTACACCACGGGCGGCACGACCTTCAGCAAGGAAACCGTCTGGAACAACCTGAGCCAGAGTGAAGGCGCCACCGGCGGCAGCCCGAGCACGATCGAGCCGATTCCGAGCTGGCAACAGGGCGTGGGCGCGAACGGCAGCTCCAGCTATCGCGGCGTGCCGGATATTGCTTTTGACGCCAGCCCGGTCACCGGCTCTCTGGTCGTGGTGGATGGTCAGGCCAACCAGCAGATCGGCGGCACCAGCCTGGCATCGCCGCTTTTTGTCGGTTCCTGGGCGCGCATTCTGCAGGCCAATGGCAGCCTCGGCTTTGCGGCACCGCTGCTTTACGCCGATGCCGCCGCCAACTCGGGCGACTTCCAGGATGTGACATCCGGCAACAACAGCGGTGAAACCGCGGCCGCCGGCTGGGATTACACCACGGGCTTTGGCAGCCTCAACGTGGCCAAGGTATCGGCGAATATCGGCAACGCCAGCGCTGCCGCAACAACTCGTTTGTCCAACAACACTGGTGGCACGACGCCCAAGCAGTAAATTGATCCCGCGCAGGGAGGCGTCGGCGAAAGGACGCGCAGGATGGGAGAAAAACCCCGGCCCGTTTGGCCGGGGTTTTTTTGTGCACGAGGCCACGCACTTGCTACCGTAGCGGCGTTGACATTCCCTCAACGCACCAAGGGACTGGAGCCATCGATGCCCGCAACCGCCGACCGGGTTTTTCACGCGCTGCGCGAAGCCGTCGTGACCATGCTCGCCGCGCTGGCCACCATGGTTTGCGCGCTGGCCCTGGACCCGGAGCCAGGACCGGCCGTATTGGCCATCGTGCTGTGCGTGTCGCTGTCACGCAGCCAGCTTGACCGCGATCGGCGCGGTCGAGTGGAAGCTGCGCTGACGCTACCCGTTGTCAGCCTGGCAGCGCTGGGTGTGGGCATGCTGCTGCTTCGAGCGCCGTGGCTCGGCGCCGCCCTTTTTGTCATCGCCATTTCGCTATCCATCTGGCTGCGCCGGTTTGGCCCGCTGGCGCGCCGAGCCGGTTCGCTGATCGCCCTGCCGTTTGTGGTGATTCTCACCACGCCTTACGTGCCGACCACGCGCGTTGGCCCGACGATGGCGTTGCTGCTACCGATCTTGGTGGCGCTGCTGGCGCTGTTCTGGGTCACGGTGTTCCACGTCATGGCGCGCCGCGTGCGCTGGCTGTCGCCCGCTCGTGGGCTGGTGAAGGATATGGTCGCGTCGCCGCCGCGCGTCGGTTCGCTGCGTCCGGTGGCCAGCACGCGAATGGCCATCCAGATGGCGCTCGCTCTGACCGTCGCCTTCGCCACGGGCTACGCTTTCTTTGCGGAGCGATGGGCATGGATCGTGCTGACCGCCTTCATTGTTGGCAGCGGCAACCAGGGGCGGCTGGATGTCGCCTACAAAAGCGTGCTGCGCGTGCTGGGTGCCGGTGTGGGCACGCTGCTCGCCCTGGGGTTCGCCAATCACGCGGTCAGCGACACGGCAACCGTCGCACTGATGCTTGCCGCCGTGTTCATGGGCATCTGGCTGCGTCCGCTGGGGTACGCGTGGTGGGCGCTGTTCGTCACTCTGGCGCTCGCGCTTCTGCAGGGATTCGCAGGCCCCTCTGCCGGCCAGATGCTTTCGCTGCGCCTGGAAGAAATTGTGATCGGCGCGATCATCGGCATCGCTGCGGCGTGGTTCGTGCTGCCCGTGCGATCCACGGCGGTCCTGCGTTTGCGCATAGCCGACGCGCTGGCCGCCCTCGCCGATGCGCTGGATCCGGCGAATGCGACGCGCCGGCCCGGCGACTTTGTGCTGGCGCTGGACCGCGTGGAAAGCGTGGCACCAGCGTTTCGCGCCAGCCGCTTGCTCACGCGGCGCTGGCGCACCGTGCAGCCAGCCGACTGGGTCGACGCCCTGATCGCGTGCCGCCGGCCCGCCATCGCCCTCATCGAGACCGGCGAAACGCCGGGCGCGGTGCGCAAGGCGGTGGGCGCGGCACGCAAGTCGATGCGAGAACCGGAAGACATTCAGCAGGCTTTGCAGAATGTGCAGCGCGCCATGACATGATGCGTCAACGGTCGCAGCGTCAGCCCCGCAAGCGCATGTTCACAAGCGCCAGTCACCAGGGAACGTCGGTGCCGTCCCACGCAATAAATCGACCTGTATCGGCCGACGTGCTGCCGGCGATGATCGCCAGAAGCTGAGTCGCGGCCCGGTCTGTCGTGAATAATTTTTCCGCCGGCACGCGCGCCTGAAACGGCGCCGACAGCGGCGTGTCGACGGTGCCGGGGTGCAGCAGCAGGCAACAGGCCTTCCGATTGCGCCGCGCCAGTTCGATGGAAAAGGTTTTCATCAGCTGATTCTGCGCCGCCTTGGAGGCGCGGTAGGCGTACCAGCCCCCGCTGCGATTGTCGCCAATGGAGCCCACGCGTGCCGACAGCGATGCAAACACGGCAGGCTGGCCGTGACTGAGCAGCGGCATCAGCGCCTTGGCCAGCAGCATCGGTGCAAACGCGTTGAGCGCAAAGACGCGGTCGAGGTTGGCCCTGGTGATCTGTTCGAGCGATTTTTCCGGCTGCACGTCCGCGCCATGCAGCATGCCGGCGGCGTTGATCACCAGATGCAGCGTGTCGGTTTGCGCGGACACCTTTGCGCGCAGATTTTCCAGATCACGCTCATCGGTGATATCGGCGTCGATCAGAGCCAGCCTGTCGCCATGGCTTTGCTGCAACAGCAACAACGCATCGGACGTCGAACACGACCGGGAGACCGCAAAAACCCGTTCCACGCGCTGATTGCCCAGCAGCAGTTGCAGCATCGCCAGCCCGATACCGCTGCTGGCGCCGGTGATCAGCGCGCTGGTCAGCGCATCCAGCTCGGCGACCGGTGAAGTTTCGTGATGGAAGCTCATATGCCTGCATGACCCGTGTCGAGAAGGCGGATGGTAG
>CBAAAD010000386.1:0-3470 GCA_964658785.1 uncultured Methylobacterium sp. | reverse complement strand
CCGCCCAGCATGGTCGACAGGCGCAGCTGATTTCCGCCGGTAAAGAAGATGCCGGTGGCCTGATCGAGCCGCTGCAGCCGATTCTTTTCCTCGGTGTCGCGGCGCATGTCGAAATCGAGCACGCCGACTGCGCCGACGCCCAGACCGGTAAACAGCTTTTCGTAGCGCTCGCCCGTGTCGGCCAGCTGGCTGGCCGTGGGAATCACCACGATATTGGCGTCCTTGCCGCCGCACAGCTCGACGAAGCGCTTGAGTATCCGCGGATCGTTTTCCTTTTCTTCCGCGCCACCGATCGGCACGATCCAGCCCCGCTGCTCCCCTTCCACTACCCTGCTGGGACTCATTGCGTTCTCATCTTTATTCGAAGTCATGGGCTCTCTGAGTCTCGGAAATCAAGGGGTTTAGCCCATCGATCGTGACGCATCGAACGTCTGTTATTTGTTCACGGCGCCTGCTGCGCCGTCTCGAACCGGGGCCGCGGACTATGTCGACGTGTCCTCGAACATGCCGTGGTGTTTGATCCGCCCATCGCGCACATGGATCACGCCGCGAGCGATCACATCGTGCGCCGCGCCTGCGCCGTCCAGAGCCACCAGATCCGCGTCCGCACCGACGCCGATATAACCCTTGGAAGCGAGCCGCAGCAGCCGCGCCGGATTGCTCGTGAACGCTGGCAGCGCGCGCTCCAGCGGCACGCCGCGGGCGATTACCTCGTTCAAGGTTTCCAGCAGCGCGCCGGATTCGCCCACGCCCATCTTGCAGACGTGGCCGTTGGCATCGAAGGTGGGCAGGCAGCCGCCGGCGTCGGAACTCACCGTGATGCGCTCGGCGTGCGCGCCGCTGTCGAGATAGCGCAGCAGCGCATCGGCGGCGCTCCACGCGTCCTCGCCTTCTTCCACCGGAAAAGCGGTGAGGTCGATCGTGCAGCCGCTGGCGGTGAGCGCCAGCGCCTCGTCGAACAAGCCCTTGCGCCGGTTGACGTGTGTGGGGTGAAACACGCGCGGCGGCAGCTCGCTTTTTTCCAGCGCCTGGCGCACCAGATCGAGTCCGCGCAAGCCGTCGCCCAGATGCAGATGCAGCACGCCGGCCTTGCCCGTCATCAGCCCGGCCACGTGGGCGTCGGAGGCCAACCGCATCAATTCATCCAGCGTGGGCTGGCTGGAGCGGTGATCGCTGATCGCCAGCTCGCCAATGCCGATCAGGGCCTCGATAAACACCAGATCGCCGCGCACGCTGCCGGTCAGCGTCTGCGGCGGCACGTGGTAACCGCCGGTAAACGCCAGCGCGCTCAGGCCCTCCTCGCGCAGCGCGTAAACGGTAGCCAAAAGGTCGCGCGGGCCGCGCGCCACGTCGTCGGTGCCGAGCAGGCCGACCACCGTGGTGATGCCGGCGCGAGTAAAGCGCGAGATGCCCTGCGGCGGCACGCGCGTGCGGAACCCGGCCTCGCCGCCACCGCCGGTGACGTGCACGTGCGCGTCGATAAGCCCCGGAATCAGCCGGCGGCCGTGCAGATCGATCGTCTCCACCGACAGCGCGGCGGGCAAATCGGCAAGCTGCGCGCCCATCCACAGAATGCGTCCGCCGCCCAGCAGCAGATGCTGCAGGCCGAGCGGTTCGGGCGCATAAACCTGCGCGTTGCGGAGAAGCTTGAGATTCATCCGCGCAGCGTGCCGACCGGTGAAGGTGGCGTCAAGCTGGATCGGGCATGGCAGCCCCGTCCCCGGCCCGACATGCCGACCCACGAGGCGGCGCGGCAAAGTTCTGCATCGACCATTCATCGGATAACAGGGACAATCACAGATCGATTTACCGATGTGACCTCATGGCCAACATGTCCAGCACAAAAACTTCCCATGACGCAGGCCAGCGCGCAGCCGCCAAGCCGGCGCGGCGCGAGTCACAACATGGCGTGGGATTGCGCGTGATCGCGATCTACAAGGCGGTGAAGACGGTGGGCCTGATCCTGATTGCCATCGCCTCGTTCCATCTGTACAAGACCCAGAATTTCGACCAGCTGGTGCACTGGATGGAGCACCTGTCGCTGACCGACAGCAACGGCCTGCGCTGGAAACTGGTGCAGGTGCTGGAAGACATGGGGCCGAACAAATTCGTGGCCATTGGCCTCGTCGCGCTGGCGTATGCGGCGATTTTTGCGACCGAAGGTATTGGCCTGTGGCTGCACAAATACTGGGCCGAGTGGTTTACGGTGTTTGCCACCGGCTCGCTCATTCCGCTCGAGCTGTATGAGGCCATCCATCACTTCAGCTGGCTCAAGCTGGTGGCACTGATCGCCAATATCCTGATCGTGATTTATCTGGTGCGCATTGCGCTGCAGTCACGGGCGCAGATGAAGAAAGCGGGTTGATCGGTTTTTTCCGCTCGTTTTGCCTGAGGCACGCTGCCAACAACCACCGTACCTCACACCTCGTGATGCATCGCCTCGGCCGGCGGCTCGGCGTCACCGCGCCGCGGCATCAGCTCCACCGTGTACATCGCCGCCAGCACCAGGCCACCGCCGACCAGCATGCGCCAGGTCAGCGTGTCGCTACCGAAAGCCACGGCGAAACCCGCGGCAAATACCGGCTCGGTGGTCATCACGATGGCCGCTCGCGCCGCCGGCATGTGGGACTGGGCCCAGGTTTGCATCAGCATCGCGCCAGCACCGGCGATCAGCGCCATGTACAGCACGGCAAACCACGCGGCACGATCCGGCGGCAGCGTCGGGCCATGCGGCACGGTGGCGAGCAGGCAGACAACGGCGATCGCCACCATCTGCACGGCCGACAGGCCGAACGCCTCGCCGCTGCGCGACCACTGGCCCAGCCCGACGATATGCAGGCCATACATCAGCGCCGACGCCAAAGTCAGCCACACGCCCAGATCGACCGACACGCCGTTGAGCGACAGCAGCGCAAGCCCCGCCGTAGCCAGCAACACCGCCAGCCACACCACGCCCGGCGTGCGATGTCGCAGCAGCAGCATCGCCAGCAGTGGCGTAAACACCACATACATGCCGGTGACAAAACCGCTGACGCTGGGCGCAATGCGCGACAGCCCCCAGGTCTGCAGCAGCTGGCCGACGCCGTAGATCACGCCCAGCAACAGGCCGCGCAGCAGCTGCCGGCGACCGAGCCGCAGCACCGGCCGCGCAAACAGCGCCAGCATCACCAGTGCCGCCACGACAAAACGCACGGCCAGAAAATCCGCCACGGGCATGCGCGCCACAACGTCCTTGATCAGGAAAAACGTCGAGCCCCATACGGCGGTCATGGCGAGCAGGCCGAGGGTGGCCAGGGTGGAAGTGGAACGGGCAATGGGCATGGGTGTTGGTCGGGGAACGGGAGCGGGGAACGGAAAAGCGGCACTCGCAATAGCTGACATTACGAAGTATTTGAGCTCACCGCCATGGCCGTGTGAGCGAACGATACGCGGCGATAAGCTCCCGTTCCCCGTTCCCCGTTTCCCGCTCT
>CBAAAD010000385.1:0-3481 GCA_964658785.1 uncultured Methylobacterium sp. | reverse complement strand
GCAAATACCGCACGACGCCGGTCGACTGAGCTTGTCAGTGGCTTTGCTGGGCGCGCATCGTGCGGGTGAGTCCGGCCAGGGCCAGCCATGGCGCGATCGTCCAGTGGCCGCGCGCTTGTCCCGATGGGGAGGGCAGCACGAAGATCTGGGTGTCGCCGATGGTGCCGGGTTGCAGGCCGTAGTCGACCGAACGGCCCAGCGCAGCGCGCGCGCCGTTCTTGCTGGTGAAGGCGAGCACGCGTGGTGCGTAGTGTTCGATCTTGGCGAGCAGTGCGGCGGCATCGAAAGCGTCGCGCGGCAGCTCATTGTCATTGCCGATGTGGTGCTTGGCCAGATCGGTCAGGCCGATGCCGTAGTTCGGCAGCTGCGGAAATTCGGCCGGCGCCAGCAGGCGCGGCGTCAGCGCCGCCTGATGCAAGGCCCGCCAGAACAGGTTGCCCGGATGCGCGTAATACGCGCCTTCGGCGGCCGAGCGTTTACCGGCGGCGGTGCCGCAAAATACCAGCGCGAGGCCGGGTTTCAGCACGTCGGGCAGGATGTGGCTGCTATCGGCTTGCATGAATTTTGGCGTCATCAATCATCGAGCCGAGCACGCCGCGCTGGCGCGTCGTCGAGCAGAAAATCGGTGAACTGAAAACGGCCATCGCGTAATACGGATTCGCCGCGGCGCAGCTTCAGCGCTTGGCGAAACAGCGGCCCGTCGAAAGCCAGCGTGTGGAATTCACCGCGCTCGCCGCAGGGATCGACGCCCGGTGGCAGCTGGTCGAGCAGGGCGCTGTTGAACTCGCGGCCGCAGAATTCGGCGTCCAGCTGCTGGGTATCGACGCAGCAAAGCATGGCGCGATGGCCTTCGCTGACAAAGCGCCGCGATAGCGCGGCGGTATCTTCGCCCCACAGCGGAAACACCGCGCGCCAGTTGTCGCGACCGAGCTGGCGCACGCGGTAGTCGCGCACATCCTGCAAAAACAGGTCGCCGAACGCGCAGTGGCGAATGCCCGGCCAGCGCATGCGGGCTTCGACCAGCCCTTGCGAGTGCGCCTCCTCATAGGCTTCGTTGCTGCCAGGCCAGTCGAGCAGCACTTCAACCAGCGGCAGCCCCAGCGCTTCGGTTTGCGCCAGCAGAATATCGCGCTGGATGCCGTGCATGGCCACGCGGGAATACTGCCGGTTGACCGTGGTCAGCAGACCCACCACCTGCCACTGCGGATCGTTCAGCAGCCGCTGCAGCGCGAGCAGGCAGTCCTTGCCGCCGCTCCAGGCCAGTAGTGTCGGGGTCGCGGTCATGGCGCTACTTTACGCGATGCGTGGCGGATATTTGAACGAGTTCTGTACCCCTTGGCGACGCGCCGTGGACGCCGCAACCGCCACACTGGCGCCATGTCATTGACCGAACTATGGAATCAGGATCCGTGGGTGCGGCTGGGCGGCGCAGTCTGCGGTGCGCTGGTGCTCGCCGTGATCATCCGCCGCGCCGGCTGGGCGGTGATGCGGCGGCTGGCGCGCGGCCGTCCACTGGCGGCCGACGTGTTGCGCCGGGCCAGCGCGCCGATGGAGTGGCTGATACCGCTGCTGATGCTGAGCCTCGCGCTGCGCCTCGCGCCCGAGGCCAATCGGCTGCTGG
The DNA here is from genome assembly GCA_964658785.1 of uncultured Methylobacterium sp. GTDB lineage: Bacteria > Pseudomonadota > Gammaproteobacteria > Xanthomonadales > Rhodanobacteraceae > Rhodanobacter. Next base: position 1,860 of record CBAAAD010000385.1, on the reverse strand, counting down.
CGCTCGACCTCTTGCAGCATCTGTTGCTGGTTGCGCTGATCGCCACGGGCGCGTGGCTGCTGGTGCGCTGCGTGGGCGCGCTGGAAGGCCTGGCGATTCACCAGTATCCAATGAACAAGGCCGACAATCTGCGCGCGCGCCGCGTGCTCACCCAGGTTCGCGTACTCGGCCGCACCTTCAACGTGCTGATCGTGCTGCTGGCGCTGTCGATGATCCTGCTGACGTTCCCCAATGTGCGCCAGATCGGTACCAGCCTGCTGGCGTCGGCCGGCGTGGCCGGCCTGGCGCTCGCCTTCGCGGCCAAGCCGGTGCTGGGCAATCTCATCGCCGGTCTGCAGATCGCTCTGACCCAGCCGATTCGGCTCGACGACGTAGTGATCATCGAGAACGAATGGGGCCGCATCGAGGAAATCACTGGCACTTACGTGGTGGTGAAAATCTGGGACGAGCGCCGCCTGGTCGTGCCGCTGAACTGGTTTATGGAAAACCCGTTCCAGAACTGGACGCGCACCAGCTCCAAGCTGATCGGCACGGTGTTTCTGTGGGTTGATTACAGCCTTCCACTGGAACCGCTGCGCGAGGAGCTCAAGCGCATCTGCGCGGGCGCGCCCGAATGGGATGGCTGGGTCTGCCTGCTTCAGGTCACCGAGGCCAATGAAAAAGCCATGCAGCTGCGCGCGCTGGTCAGTTCGGCCGACTCGCCGCTGAGCTGGGACCTGCGCTGCCGCGTGCGCGAAGGCCTGATCGCCTTCATACAGGCCAACTACCCCCAGAGCCTGCCGCGCCTGCGCGCCGAGCTGGAGCAGCCGCCGCTGTCGCGATCCCTGGCTGAATCCGCCATCGATCCGGCGCCGAACTGAATCAAGCAATCAGTGAGAAGGCCGTCGTAAATCACTGATGTTGCAGACTACCCGGTGAAAGGTTTCATCGACAGGCAGGCTCGTCAACGGCTATAAAGAAGATCAATTGGGGGAGTGTCCGGTGAGTGAAGAAATTCTGATCAACGTGACGCCGCGCGAGACGCGCGTCGGCGTTGTCGAGAACGGCATGCTGCAGGAGGTGCACGTCGAACGCGCCTCCAAGCGCGGCTACGTCGGCAATATTTACAAGGGCCGCGTACAGCGCGTGATGCCCGGCATGCAGGCCGTGTTCGTCGAGATCGGGCTGGATCGCGCCGCGTTCCTGCACGCTTCCGATATTGTGCGGCCGACACCGCCGCCGTCAGCCGATGGCACCGAGCCGAGCGGCAATGGCAATGGCCACACGCCGTCGATCAGCGAACTGGTGCATGAGGGCCAGGAGATCGTGGTGCAGGTGGTCAAGGACCCGATCAGCACCAAGGGTGCGCGACTCTCGGCGCATCTGTCCATTCCTTCGCGCTATCTGGTGCTGCTGCCGTATGCGCGCACGCTGGGTATTTCCACGCGGATCGAGGACGAGCCCGAGCGCCAGCGCCTGAAAGAGGTGCTGACCCCGCTGATCGGCGAGAACCCGCTGGGCTACATCGTGCGCACCAACGCGGAAGGACAGAGTGCCGAGTCGCTGGCGTTCGACGTGACCTACCTGGGCAAGGTCTGGCGCGTGGTGCAGGAAAACATCGCCAAGGCAAAAGTCGGCGAACGCGTTTATGAAGAGCTGTCGCTGCCGCTGCGCAGCCTGCGCGACATGCTCAACGACGACATTGAAAAAGTGCGCATCGACTCGCACGCCACCTTCGAGAAGGTGGTGAAGTTCGTGCACAAGTTCATGCCGCACCTGGACGACCGCATCGAGCATTACGACGGCGAGCGGCCGATCTTCGACCTGTATGGCGTCGAAGACGAAATGCAGCGTGCGCTGAAGAAAGAGGTGCCGCTGAAA
>CBAAAD010000384.1:0-3488 GCA_964658785.1 uncultured Methylobacterium sp. | reverse complement strand
GTACGCATGCCGCGCCGGCCAGCGTATCCGACGCCGCCCGGGCAGTCGCTGTTCAAACGCATCGGCGCGATGTTCACCGATGCGCGGACCTGGACCACGTTGCTGTACATGCTGCTGATGCTGCCGCTGGGCATCTTCTATTTCACGCTAACTGTGACCTTGCTTGCGATATCGCTTAGCTTTGTCACTGCACCAATCCTCAAACTATCGTCCAACGTGATGCATTTCGAGTTGGGTAGTTGTATCGGACCACCGGACTGGTTTTGCGGAGTTATCTACTGGCTGGAAAGCTGGAGTGGCGTGATATTCCTCTCCTTCATTGGTGTTCTGTTGTTGGTTGCCAGTTTGCATGTGATTCGCGGCCTAGGTCATCTTCACGGTCTGCTGGCCAAACATCTGCTGGTAAAGACGTCCATCGTCTGAACATATCGATGGGATGAACACAAATTACCGATAATTCGAATCCGGTGATGCCAGCAGAAAGCTGTTCCATTCCTGCTGCGAGGTGGCTTTGGCCAGCGCGTCGTGGGTAGCGGGTGACAGATACGGCTCGATGGCGTCGTAGTAGAGGCGGGTGGTCAGCATCGGAAAGCCCGCGCCGCGCGCCGTGCTGCCGGCCGGGGTGAACAGCTGGTTGTTGCCGTTGCCGATCGCGCGCGCAATATCGAAGCGCTTGGCCAGCTGCCCGGAGCTGGACCAGCTGGCGCCGTCCAGCGGCCAGCCGTCAGGCGTGATGCGGCCGAACAGCGGTTCGTCCAGCTGGTTGACCCAGTAGACCAGCGGCAGCGCGTTGGCGATGGGCTTGCCGTCGAAGGCCAGCCGCACTGACGAAGCGACGAAGCGCATCGGGTCGTCGAATTTCGGATGGTCTTTGGCCGTCCATTCGCGCGACTCGATCATCGTGCGCATGACCTTGGCGATATCGCCGTCACTGCGCTGGAAGGTGTGCGCCATCTTCTTCACCAGCGCCGGCGACGGATTGTCCGAAACGAAATACTCGGCCAGCTGGCGCGAGATGAATTCGCCGCAGGCCGGCTGCTGCACGATGAGGTCGACGGCCTGGGTCACCTCGTCGAAACCGCTGCCCTTGATCGTGTGCCCGAGGAACACCTTGTCGCTGAAATCGTGCCGCTGCGGATTGAACTCGAAAAGTCCGTTGCGCACGACCAGCGGCGCCATCTTGGGATTGAATTTTTCGGGTTTCCCATTGGTCGGCGCGATGCCGACGCCGGAGAGAATCAGCGCCAGGCTCTGCACGTCCTGCTGCGAGTAGCCCGAGCCCACGCCGAGCGTGTGCAGCTCCATCAGCTCACGCGCGTAGTTTTCGTTGACGTGCCCTTTGGCGTTCTGATTGTTGTCGAGAAACTCCAGCATCGCCGGGCTTTCCAGCGTGGCCATCACCAGATCGCGAAACTTGCCGAGCGCGTGCGGACGAATGGCGTTTTGCGTGTAGTCGCCCAGCTCCCAGCGCACGCGGCCCTTCGGCGCGTAGACGCTGAAATGATTGAGCCAGAACCACACCAGCTGCTCCTTGAGCTGATTCGGCCCGTAGACCGCTTGCAGCAGTTCGGCCTGCTGCACCTGCTGCTGCAGCTGGTTGCCCATGTCCTGCAGGTTCTTTTTTGCGGCGACCTGATCGGGGCCGTCCGGCATGGTCTTGATGTGCTGCTGCGCGGCGTCCAGCTCCATCAGCAGCTGCTGTGGCGGCGTGGCGATGGCCTGATAGCCGTTGATCAGCGATGCGATGGGCGGCGGCAGCGGCTCGTTGATATGGTCCGCGAGCTGCGCATCGAGCAGCCCGCTCCGGCCGAGGTCGCGGTAGCGCGTTACCGCGGCGGTATCCAGGCCGAACGCGTCGCGCCGCAGCCAGGTGATGTCATCGGGCTTCAGCGGCGCATTGCCGCGCGCGCTGGCCACCAGCGGAGCGAGCAGAGCGAGGCAAGCGCCGATGCGCAGGCTGGTTGAAACAACGCGTTTGAAAAAGGCGACGGGATGGCATGGCATGCAAGGCGTGTCCTTGGAAATCCGTTTGAAGTCGTCGTGCGGTGTTGGCGAACCTGCGCGACGTCGTGACTTTAGACCAGCTGCAGATCGCGCGGCTTTGCGCCGGGGAAGACGTCCTGCATGCGGTTGCCCTGCAGTCCCCACACGCGGCCGAACAAGCCGGCGAGCACGTCGCGATAGTTGTTCAGCACCTGATAGTCGCGATTCTGCAGCAGGTTCTGCTGGGTCACCGCGATCTGTTCGCCGGCGATGCGGCCACCGTTGACCTTGCCACCGAGCACCCAGTGCACCGTGCCGTGGCCGTGGTCGGTGCCCTTGTCGCCGTTCTCGCGGAAGGTGCGGCCGAACTCGGAGACCACCACGACGGTGGTGTTGTTCCATTCGTCGCCCAGCGCGTCGGCATAGGCGGCCAGGCCATCGCCGAGATTCTTCAGGTTGTTGGCCAGGCCGCCGGTGACGCTGCCCTGGTTGACGTGCGTATCCCAACCGCCGACATCGACAAAGCCGAGCTTGTACTGATCGCGCATCATGGTGGCGATGCGCTGCGTTTCGGTGGCAAAGTTGCGCGCGCTGGGTGCGCCGCGGCCGGCCTTGGCCATTTCGTCCATCAGGTCTTTCGATACCGTCTTGCGCAGCTCCAGGCCGTCGGCCGTCGCAGAGGCCAGCGGCGTGCCGCGGTACATGTCGGTGAGAATCGCCGACTGCCGCGCGTCGAACGAGGAGTTGGTATTGCCGCGCAGCGAGATGTTCGGCACGTCCTTGGCCGAGCCCTGCAGGCTCAGTGGCAGGTCGTTGGTAAACGCGATGGTCGGCACGCCGGTCAGCTGGCCGGACAGTCGTGCGAGGAATCCCGAACGGTAGTTGCCGGTGGCCCCTGCCGCTTGGCCGCGCTCGATATTGTCCTGCGTCTCGAAGTGGCTGCGCGAGAGATCGTCCGTGCCGGCGAACGGTATGAACGCGACCTGCTTGCGCTGCCACAGCGGATAGATCGAGTCGCGCAGCACCGGGTTGAGTCCCCAGTTGGCGTCCAGTGCAATGGCGCTGTTTGCGTTGCCGGCATCCGGCCTGGCGATGCCCAGGGTGGGACGCGATTCGTAGTAAAAGTCGCTGCTGTAGGGCACCAGTAGGTTGTTGCAGTCGTAGCCGCCGCGCAGAAACACGAACAGGAAGCGCGGTGAGTTGGCGGGCGCGGCAAACAGCTTGCCGGAGAAGGACAGCGTCGGCAGCGCGACGGCCGCCGACGCGGCAGCGAGCAGGAATTCACGACGATTCATAAGCACCTCGGCTCAGTGGGTCTGCGGGAAGCAGTGTGGCGTTGTGGCATGTCACAAGCATCGAAAAGGTCATCGCCGACTCATCGATAATTGAACTCGGGCGAGGACAGCAAGAACGTGTTCCATTCCTCGGGTGACGCGGCCTTGCTCAGCGCCGTATGCGTATTGGACGAAAGCGTTGGCTCGATCGTTTGCTGATAGACGGCGTTG
>CBAAAD010000383.1:0-3491 GCA_964658785.1 uncultured Methylobacterium sp. | reverse complement strand
CTCGTTCTGCACCAGGCTGGCCAGGCTGTTGTCGACCATCTCGGCGTCGATGCGATAGTGCTCGCCGGACTTGTCGGCCGCCTCGTAGGAAATCTTCTCCAGCAACCGCTCCATCACCGTGTGCAGGCGCCGGGCGCCGATATTCTCGGTCCGCTCGTTGACCTGAAACGCCACCTCGGCCAGGCGGTCGATGCCGCTGTCGACAAACTCGAGCGTGACGCCTTCGGTGCCGAGTAGCGCCACGTACTGCTTGGTCAGCGCGTTGTGCGGCTCGCGCAGGATGCGCTTGAAATCGTCGACGCTGAGCGCCGACAGCTCCACGCGTATCGGCAGGCGGCCCTGCAGTTCGGGAATCAGGTCGGACGGCTTGGCCAGAGAGAACGCGCCCGAGGCGATAAACAGCATGTGGTCGGTCTTGATCGGGCCGTACTTGGTCGACACGGTGGAGCCTTCGACCAGCGGCAGCAGATCGCGCTGCACGCCTTCGCGGCTGACGCCGGCGTGCCCGTGGTCGCCGCGCTGCGCGACCTTGTCGATCTCGTCGATAAAGACGATGCCGTTCTGCTCGGCCGCCTCCATCGCCAGCGAGCGGATTTCATCGTCGTTGAGCAGCTTGCCCGCCTCCTCGTCGATCAGCATCGGCCGCGCCACCTTGATGGCGACCTTGCGCTGCTGGGTCTTGGCGCCGCCGATGTTCTGGAACATCTGCTTGAGCTGCGCGCTCATCTCCTCCATGCCCGGCGGCGACATGATTTCCACACCCACATTCATGGCGAAATCCAGCTCGATCTCGCGCTCGTCCAGCGCGCCTTCGCGCAGCTGCTTGCGCAGCTTCTGCCGCGTGTCGTTTTCGATCGCCGGCGCCGGCGCGTCGTGGCTCCAGTCGGTCGGCGTGGACTGCCGGCGCGGCAGCAGCGCGTCGAGGATGCGATCCTCGGCGCGATCCTCAGCCTGCGTGCGCACGCGCTTGACCGCCTGCTCGCGGGTCAGCTTGTACGCCACATCGGCCAGATCGCGGATGATCGATTCCACGTCCTTGCCCACATAGCCGACCTCGGTGAACTTGGTCGCTTCGACCTTGACGAACGGCGCGTTGGCCAGCGTCGCCAGGCGGCGCGCGATCTCGGTTTTGCCCACGCCGGTCGGGCCGATCATCAGAATGTTTTTCGGCGTCACCTCATTGCGCATCTCCGGCGCCAGCTGCATGCGCCGCCAGCGGCTGCGCAGCGCCACGGCCACCGCGCGCTTGGCGTCGTTCTGGCCAATGATGAAGCGGTCGAGTTCGTTGACGATTTCGCGGGGAGTGAGTTCGGACATGGTGTACTTCTTGAAAGCGGGAATGGGGAACAGGGAACGCGTGCTTTTTGAATGGCTGAAGTTTCGGTACGCAGACCGCCAACAAGAGGTCTGACATCAGAGCGAGATGCGAAGGACTACGACGAACGGCACGCTTCCCGTTCCCCAGTCCCCGTTCCCCGCTCTATTTACAGCTCTTCAATCGACACGTTGTGATTGGTGTAGATGCAGATGTCGCCGGCAATCTTCAGCGCCTTCTCGACCACGGTGCGCGCGTCGAGCTCGGTGTTTTCGAGCAGGGCCAGCGCGGCCGACTGGGCGAAGGGGCCGCCGGAGCCGATCGCGATCAGACCATGTTCCGGCTCCACCACGTCGCCGTTGCCGGAGATCAGCAGCGAGGCTTCCTTGTCGGCCACGGCGAGCATCGCTTCCAGTCGACCGAAGCGCCGATCGGTGCGCCATTCCTTGGCCATCTCCACCGCGGCGCGGGTCAGGTTGTTGTTGTGCTTCTCGAGTTTCTGCTCGAACAGCTCGAACAAAGTGAACGCGTCGGCGGTGGCGCCGGCGAAACCGGCTACCACGTCACCCGCCTTGCCGAGCCGGCGCACCTTGCGGGCATTGCCCTTCATCACCGTGTTGCCCAGCGTGACCTGCCCGTCGCTGCCGATCACGACGCGGCCTTCGCGACGGACGCAGACGATGGTGGTGGCGTGAAACGATTCCATGAGCACTCCGCATGTTGGCCTGAACCGCCGAGATGGGGCCGGGCGCTCTCGCTTCAATGTCTGCCCGTTTGCGCTGCTGATGTGAAAAGCCGGCCCATGCGCGTCACGGCTTGCTTTTGGCGCGCGGATGCGCCGCGTCGTACACCTTGGACAGGTGCTGGAAATCGAGGTGCGTGTAGATCTGCGTGGTGGCAATGTCGGCGTGGCCGAGCAGCTCCTGCACGGCGCGCAGGTCGCCGGAGGATTCCAGCATGTGGCTGGCGAAGGTGTGACGCAGCAAATGCGGGTGGATATGTTTGGCCATGCCCTGCTGCTGCGCCAGCTTTTTCATGCGCAGCTGGATCGTGCGCGGGTTGATCGGCGCACCGTGGCGGCCGCGGAAGATCGCGCTTTCCGCCACCATGCCCTCCTCCGCGCCGAGCGCACGCAGCGCCGTGACAGCATGCCGGCCGACCGGCACGATGCGCGTCTTGCTGCCCTTGCCGAGCACGCGCACTTCGCCGCCGTCCAGATCCAGATCCAGCCAGCGCAGGCCGACCAGCTCGGACAGGCGCAGGCCGCTGGAATAGAACAGCTCCAGCATGGCGCGGTCGCGCACGGCCAGCTTCCCGCCGCTGTCGGTTTCGACCAGTGCGCTGGCTTCGTCGACGTCCAGCACCTGCGGCAGCTTGCGCCGCACTTTCGGACCGCGCACGCCCAGCAGGGGATCGTGGCTGAGCTGGCCTTCGCGGGTGAGCTGGCGAAACAGGCTGCGGCAGGAAGAAAGCAGCCGCTGCAGGCTCTTCGGCGCCAGCCCCTCTCTGCCCTTGCTGCCGCGGTGTTCGCTGGCGACAAAGGTACGCATGCGGTTGGCGTCGAGCGCGTCGAACGCGTCGATGTTGTTGTCCTGCATGAAACGGATCAGCTTGGCCAGGTCACGCCGGTAGCCGGCAACCGTGTGTGGCGAGGCCTGTCGCTCGCTGGCCAGGCGCCCAAGCCAGTCGTCGATCTGGCGTTCCGGTGTCACTGCCGGCTCAGGGCATGTCCCGCGAACGGGCCAGCGCGGCGGTGATGGTGGCGGCGATCATCTTCAGGAACATAGTGCCCATGCCCGGCTGGAAGCGATCGGGATCGCTGCTGCCAATGGCCAGCATCCCGGCATTACCCAGCCGCATGATCGCCACCGATCGGGTGTCAGCCGCGGCGCTGCCGAACAATCGCTCCAGCCTTTCGTGCGACAGCCGGCCGGACATCGGTTCGTTCTGCCGCAGAAAATCGCTGAACTCCGGCAGCGCCTCCGGTCCGGAGGCCTGGACCAGCCACTCGGCGCGCGGCAGCTGCGGATCGTTGCCGAACAGCAGCAGACGCACCTGATCGGTATGGAAATCCGCGGTGAGCTTGGCCACCACGCTGCGCGCGGTGACCTCGATCGTGTTGGCGCGCAGCAGGGCGACGGTCAGCGCGTGCACGCGCTCCATCAGCTTTTCGTTT
>CBAAAD010000382.1:0-3493 GCA_964658785.1 uncultured Methylobacterium sp. | reverse complement strand
AACAGGGAACAGGGAACAGAAAAAGCGTAAAGGCAAAAGCCGTCAGTGCGCGCTAGCCTCGAACTAATGGCTCTTTGCTTTTTGCTCCTACCCGTTCCCTGCTCCCTTTTCCCCGTTCCCCGCCTTCTTCGTCGGCCGCGTCCATCCCAGCAGCGTGGCCTGCTTCGCGCGGGTCAGCGTCAGCTCGCCCTCGGGCGCGTCACGGGTGATGACGGAGCCGGCGCCAATCGTGGCCTGGGCACCCACAGTCACCGGCGCAACGAGTGAACTGTTGGACCCGATGAAGGCGCCGTCCTCGATGCGGGTGATCGACTTGTTGATGCCGTCGTAGTTGCAGGTGATGGTGCCAGCGCCGATGTTGACGCCGCGGCCGATCTCGCTGTCGCCGAGGTAGCTGAGGTGGTTGGCCTTGCTGTTTTCGCCGATCGTGGTTTTTTTGATCTCGACGAAATTGCCCACGTGCACGCCGCTGGCCAGTTCGGTGCCGGGACGCAGGCGCGCAAACGGTCCGATCACACAGGGGCCGTGCGTGATCACACCTTCAATATCGCAATGCGCATGCACAACAGTGCCGGCGGCCAATTGCACGTCCTTGAGCCGGGTGAACGCGCCAATGCGCACGTCGTCGCCGAGCACCACATCGCCTTCGAGGATCACGTTGATATCGAGCTCGACATCGTGCCCCGCGCGAATCGTGCCGCGCACGTCGATGCGCGTCGGGTCGGCCATGCGCACGCCCTCGAGTGCCAGCGCGCGCGCGGCACGACGGCGGAAATGCGTTTCCAGTTCGGTCAGCTGCCACGGATCGTTGGCACCGGCGGCCTCCACCGGGTCGGCGCATTCGATACTCAGCGCGGCGCGATTTTCAGCGGCAGCCATGGCAAAAATATCGGTGAGGTAATACTCGCCCTGTGCGTTGTTGCGATCCAGTCGCGCGATCCAGCCGCGCAGCGCGGCCGCGTCGGCGGCGAGGATGCCGGTGTTGACCAGCGTGACCGCGCGCTGTTCCCCAGTGGCGTCCTTCTCTTCCACGACTTCGGCGATCTGCCCGGCCGCATCGCAAAGCACGCGGCCGTAGCCGTGCGGGTTATCGAGGCGTGTGGCAAGCAGGCGCAGCGCGCCACCGGCCTGCACCAGTGGCTGCAACGTTTCAGCACGGATCAGCGGCACGTCGCCGTACAGCACCAGCACCTGCGCACCGTCGGCAATGGTTGCCAGCGCCTGCTCCACGGCGTGACCCGTGCCCAGCCGTTCGGCCTGCAGCACCCAATGCAGATCCGGCTGGCCGGCAAAGGCCGCGCGCACTTCGTCACCGGCATGGCCGTAGACAATGTGGATCGCCGCCGGCTGCAGCACACGCGCGGTGCTTATGGCATGGGCGAGCAGCGGGCGGCCGGCGAGCGGCATCAGCACCTTGGCGTGGCGGGATTTCATCCGCTTGCCTTCGCCGGCGGCAAGGATGATGACGTGCAGCAAGGAATCAGGCATGAAAGCACCAACGTGATTGAAACAAGGGGTAATCAGCGACGCAGAATACAAGTGATCGTGCGCAGTGCGCTTATCTGCCAGATTTGCAGCCAGCGGCGAGCCGTCGCTACCGACGGCGCACGTTCACTCTTTCGGTGCGGGCTTGAGCTTTTCCAGCTGAGGCGAGTAAGCCTGCACGAAGGCGTTGTGCAGAATGCCGAGAATGGCCTGCGACGGGTCAGTCACCTTGTCGCCGATGCGCCCAGAGATCGGCACGCGTGTGCCGAACTGGTCCTTCTCCTGGTTTTTGAACACCGACACGACGCCCTGCGCGACGGCCTCATAGGCGACCTTCAGCGGACTTTTCTTTTCCTGCTCGACATCCTTCTTCCAGCTGAAGATCTGCAGATTGTGGAACAGCGGCTTGGCATAGCCGTCCAGACGTCCATCCTTGGCCTGCAGCTGCATCGTGAAATCGCCGGTGCCGCCGGCAAAATCGAGGCCGGCATACGCCCGCGCGAGGTCGTTGGCCTTGACCAGCTGAATATCTTTGGCGCGCAGTTCGTAGGAGAAGTCGCCCAGCTGATTGATCGGGTCGAAGGTTGCCTGGGTTTCAAACGGGGCATTACCGAAGATCTTGGCAGTAGCGTGCAGCTCGGCGACACGGTTGCCGTTACGGCGCTGGATGTTGGTGAGGTTGGTGACCGTGCCGTTGACGTCGGTCATCTTCAGATCGACGCGGGGATTGGAGACAAAACTCTGGAAAGTCACCGTACCTTTAGTGACGTTGATCTCGTCCAAGCGCATCGGCGCCAGCAGCTTGAGCTGGTCGCGCCAGTTCACGCCCTTGCCGGTCTGGCTCCCGCCCTGGTTGCTGCCCTCGATAAAATTGATCGTCGGCTGGGTGAAGGTCACCTTGCCGCGAAACACGCCGTGCGTGAGCGCCACCCAGCTCAGCGAGATATCGGTACGCGGGGTTTCCAGCAGGGGCGCCGGCAGCTTGCCGCTGACCTTGACGATGCTCAGCTGGTTGATCGTGTAAGAGCCCCGCCACAGGTGCAGATCGATATCGGCGATCTGGCCGTGGTAATCGCCCATCGTGTCCATGCGGCTGTTGAGGTAGTGGCGCACGGCGTAAGGCATGGCGGCCCGGACGATCAGCAGCACCACGACGACGATGATCAGCACGCCCAGATGTCGGCGGTAGCGAAACTTCATGGCGATCGTTCCCCGGTGCGGTCCCAGCATTCTAGTCGCGCTGGCGTCTGCATGCTGGCAAGGATCGGCGGCAAAGCGATACGCGGATAACAAAACGCCGGCGCAAGGCCGGCGTAGGTGAGCCGCCATCCTATCCAGATGGCAACGCTTTTATTGATAGTGCGGCCAGGGATGGCCGCCTTTTGATCTTGTTCTGCGCTCACGGATGAGCGCACAAACTCGATGTTTAAAGTGCGGCCATGGACGGCCGCCTTTGGGTCGTGCTCTGCGCTCAGGGACGAGCGCAAAAGCTCAGTGCTTGAGGTTCTTGCGCAGGCGCTCCAGCGCCTGCAGCTGGGCCATGGCTTCGGCCAGCTTGGCCTGCGCCTCGGCGATATCCAGCGCCTCGGTGCGGTGCGCCAGGGCGTCTTCGGCCTCTTTCTTCGCGCGCTGTGCTGCGGCCTCGTCCAGATCGGAGGCGCGGGCCGCGGTATCGGCCAGCACGGTGATGACCTGCGGCTGCACTTCCAGAATGCCGCCGGACACGTAGAACTGCTGACGCTCGCCACCGTCCAGCAGCACATCGACGTGGCCGGGCTTGAGGCGGGTGATCAGCGGCGCGTGGCGGGGCGTGATGCCCAGCTCACCCAGCTCGCCGGTGGCAATGACCATCGTCGCGTCGCCGGAAAAAATCTCGGCTTCGGCACTGACGATATCGACGCGAATGGTGTTGGTCATGGTGGTTGGTCTCGCTTTGCTCGACGGGAACGGGGAACAGGGAACAGGGAACGGTAAAATCAAAAGCGTGCAGCGCGCGGCTTCGCATTTG
>CBAAAD010000381.1:0-3535 GCA_964658785.1 uncultured Methylobacterium sp. | reverse complement strand
CCGCGGGGCGGTTCAAATCGATGACGTAGCGCGACGCGTTTGGCTTCAGGACGCTGGCGCCAAGTTTCTGCGCCAGCGGTTCGTAAAGGCGGGCGACATGCCAGTCGGTGTCCGGCGAGCGCCGCGCCGCCGGATGCATGCGCGAGGCGATGTCGTCAGGAATGAAGCTGCTGTCATGCGGCAGGCTGATCAGCAGTGGGGCCGTGCCGCGCTGAAGGCTGAAGTTGTCCATGCCGCATTCTAGCGGGGAACTTTGAGGATCATGCCGCTCTCCTCGCTCATCGAAAGCAGTTCTTCGGCAATGGTGGGGTGAATGGCCACGGCTGCCTCGAGATCGCGCTTGCGCAAGCCCAGCTTCAACGCGACGGCAAAGCCCTGCAGTATTTCGTCGGTGCCCGGGCCGAGCAGATGGATGCCGACCACGCGCTCGTCCTCGCCCACGCAAACCAGCTTCATCAGGCTGGGCTCTTTGCGCTGCACCAGCATGAACTGCATCGGGGTGAAATGACTGCGGTAAATTTTGACCGCATCACCGCACTGCTTGCGCGCCTGCTCTTCGCTGAGTCCAACGCTGCCCAGCGGCGGATCGGAAAATACCACGCTCGGGACGGTATCGCCATCGACATCGCCATCATCCCGATCACCGAACAGGCGGTCAGCCCAGCGTCGGCCGTTGGCCACAGCCACCGGCGTCAACGCCTTGTTCTGGGTGACATCGCCGACCGCATAGATGCCGGCCACGCTGGTCTTTTGCCGGGCATCAACCAGTACATGACCCCGCTTGCTGGTCGCCACGCCGATCGTGTCCAGCCCCAGCTTGTCGCTGTTGGGCACGCGTCCTGTCGCCCATAGAACGGCGTCGTAAGGACCACGCTGACCGACGTTGGCATCGTCCAGCATGAGGCCATCGGCCGTGCGGCTGGCGCTTTTTATCTCGCTATGGGTATCGATATGAATGCCCTGCGCCTGCATCTTTTCCCTCAGCGCATCGACCATCTCGACATCAAAGTTTTTCATGAGCCGTTCGATCGCCAGCACATCCACTGTCGCGCCCAGCGCCGTCAGCAAGCCGGAAAATTCCACGGCGATATAGCCACCGCCGACAATCGCCACACGGCGCGGCATAACGTCGAGCGAAAACATGTCGTCGGACACCAGGCCGAGATCGAAACCCGGCAGGTCCAGCCTTCGCGGCCGGGCGCCCGTGGCAATCACGATATGCGCCGCCTGCAGACGGCTACCGTCGGTCAGCTCGATGACATCGGCAGCGACGAAGCGACCGGCCTGATGGACGACATCGATCTGCGTTTTCTTCAGCCGCGCGGCATAACGCTCGTTGATGCCGGCGATGTAGCGATCACGCAGGCCGCGAAAATGCGCCCAGTTCAGCGTGCCGGAAACCGCGTCGAAACCGAATTCCACGGCCAGCTTTTGCGCCTGCGCCAGCTGTGCGGCAAACCAGAGACCTTTTTTCGGCACGCAGCCGCGATTGACGCATGTACCGCCAAGCGCCAGTACCGGGTCGACCAGAGCCACGCGAGCACCGTGGCGTGCGGCGCGAAACGCTACCGACAACCCACCTGAGCCGGCGCCGAGAACTATTACGTCATAACTTGCCGTCATTGGAACGCTCCTTGTCAGATTCTCCGACGCTAGCGAGTCGCGCGCGAAGCCGACGTCAGATCGGAAAATTTTCTGCGCCGGGCTGGGCCAACTCGCTAAAGTCCGAATCGCGCCGGCGCGTAAGGCGAGGCATCAACCGGCGAACGTGGCCCGCCGAGCATGGACGCCACCAGCTCGGCCGTACCGGTCGACATGCTGACACCGAGCATGCCGTGCCCCGTTGCCAGCAAGAGGTTGGACCAGCGCGCGCTGCGGCCGATGATCGGCAGCTCGTCCACGCTCATCGGCCGCCAGCCCCACCATTCTTCGAGCAGCTGCGGGCCTTCCGGTTCGCGCATGCCTTCCGCCGCGCCACGCCGCAGCGCGTTGATGCGCGTGCGGTTGATGCCCTCGGCATAACCGGAGAACTCCATCGTGCTGCCCAGCCGATAGCCGCTGTTCCAGGTCGTGACGCAAACGGAGGCCTCGCGCAGCACCAGCGCGTGACGCGGGGCCAGTGCCGGCCGGGTGTAGGTCAGCGAATACCCCTTGCCCGGCTGCATCGGCAGCCGCATACCGAGCTTCTTCGACAGCAGCGGCGACCACGCGCCCAGCGCCAGCAGCACGCTGTCGCCTGCGAACGCACCCCGACTCGTGATGACCTGACGGATGCGGCCATCGCCGGTTGCGAAGTCATCGATGCGCGCGCCTGTTTCGATGACGCCGCCCAGTTCGATCACGCGCCGCGCCAGCTCCGCCGCGTAATGATCAGGCCGCAGTCGCGCGTCACCCGGATGAAACAGGCCGCCAGCGACACCCGGTTTCAGGGCGGGCTCCAGCGCCTCGACGTCATCGCCACGCAGCCGCTGCACCTCGATACCGAGGCGATCGAGTACCGCCGCATGATGGTGCTCGTCCGCCGCCTGCTTTGCGACCGTGCGATAGGCGTAGAGCACGCCGGATTCGGTAAATTCGCAATCCAGCTTTTCGTTGTGCACAAGCTCGGCCAGCAGCTGGCGCGAGCGCTGCAGAATGACAAGGCGCGCTGAAGCGGCATGATGGAAATCGCGCCAGTTGCAGCGCCTGGCAAACCCCAGCAGCCAGCGCAGGCGTGGACGGTCGACACGCGGATTGAGATACAGCGGCGCTTCCGTCTTGAGCATCGAGCGCAGCGCCACGCCGACCATGCCCGGCATCGTGAGCGGCGCTGCATGGCTGGGGGTGATCGTGCCGCAGTTGCCGTGCGAGCTGCCGCAACCCGGCGTGCCCTGCTCCAGCACGCGCACGCTCGCACCCGATTCCAGCAGGTACAGCGCGCACGCCAGCCCGATGACGCCGCCGCCAAGAATCAGCACATCGCTGTGTGAATCGCTCATGGCTGCAGTCTAACGCCCGGCTTGCGGCCGAATCACGTCTTTGCATTCTTCGCATGCAGCGCCCCGCGTTCAGGACTTGCATCCTAAATATTACGAGCGTAATCTAAATGACGACTACACGCGTAATCTTTTATAACGTCGATCCGAACGGGAGCCATCATGTCATCGCCATCGATTGCCATAAGCGACGCCGAAAGCCGCGTGATGGAGGTGCTGTGGCAGACCTCGCCGCTGGCTTCCGAAGACATCGTCGCCGCGTTGTCGGAGCCTACCGGCTGGCACGAAAAAACCATCAAGACCCTGCTCAACCGCCTGCTGGGCAAGGGTGCCGTCAGCGCCGAGAAAGACGGACGGCGTTATCTGTACTCACCGCTGCTGCGCCGCGAGGACTGGCAGCAGCGGGAAAGCCGCAGCCTGCTCGACCGTGTGTTCGGCGGCAAGGTCGCACCGCTGCTGGCGCACTTCAGCCAGCACGAAAAGCTGACAGCGAAGGACGTGGCCGAGCTGCGCAAGCTGATCGATGCCATCGACAGGAAAGGACGCCGGCCATGATCGAT
>CBAAAD010000380.1:0-3546 GCA_964658785.1 uncultured Methylobacterium sp. | reverse complement strand
ACGAGGCCTTCGCCGCGCAGGTGCTGTGCACGCTGCGCGCGTGGGAAAGCGCGGACTACTGCAAGAACCGGCTGGGCCTCGACGTGCCGCTGGGCAGCATCGACCCGGCCAAGCTCAACGTGCACGGCTCCAGCCTCGCCGTGGGTCATCCGTTTGCCGCTACCGGCGCGCGCGTGGTGGCCACGCTCGCCAAGCTGCTCGAGCAGAAAGGTAGCGGTCGCGGCCTGATCTCGATCTGCACCGCCGGCGGCATGGGCGTTACGGCGATCCTCGAACGGCCGTAAGCGGCCCACCGACCCCATGCTGCGCCTGCGTACCACCGTCGTCCTCAGCCTGATGGCACTGGGGGTTGGTGTGGCCGGCACGCAGTGGCTCAGCCAGCGCAGCGCCGACGAGCCGCTGGCCTTGCCCGCAAAGCGGTCAATCGCCTCGAGCCATGTTGCTGTCGCTCGACCGACGCGGTCGCACTCGCCGTTTCAGGCCATGGTGCCAAGCCATCGGCTGCGGCAGCCGCCGATGGACGCGAACATGGCTGACCAAAGCACCGGCACGCCGGCCGCGCTGCCGCCCGAGCTGGTGCCGCTGGACATGCCGGCAAATCGCGATGTGGCCTACGAGCGGCTGCGCGGCCATCTGGACGGGCGCGTCATCATGCGCATCAGCATCGATGGCGACGGCCGCGTCACCGCGGCGAACGTGGCTGAATCGAGCGGGGACGCCGTGCTCGATGCGCATGCCCTGCGCAGCGTGCGCGGCTGGCGCTTTGCCGTGCCGCCGGATCATCCCGATGGGCTCAGTGCGGACCTGCCGATGCGCTTCTCCTCGCACGACGAGCCCGTTGCCAGCGTGCCCTGAGCTTTAGCAGGCAGCGATCAAAGAATGCCCGTGACCCCGGCACCGAAAGCGGTGATCAGAATGGTGTAGAACATTTTCGGCGAAACGGCGACGTCGGGAAAATCGCCCACCGGC
Organism: uncultured Methylobacterium sp.; assembly: GCA_964658785.1. Taxonomy (GTDB): domain Bacteria; phylum Pseudomonadota; class Gammaproteobacteria; order Xanthomonadales; family Rhodanobacteraceae; genus Rhodanobacter. Next base: position 2,577 of record CBAAAD010000380.1, on the reverse strand, counting down.
TGATAGCAGGCGAAAAACCCGGGGTCGCTGACGCGCATCGGCTGGCAGCCGGGCTTGAGCTGATAGCTGGTGGCGTAGCGGAAGGGCCATAAATCGAACAGCGGCAGCTGCTCGGACACGCTGCCGATGGCATCGTTGATATCCGTCAGAACCGGCACGCCGGTGCGCCGCGGCGCGATCACCCAGGCGTTCTCAGGCAGCGTGTCACGCAGAATGCTCACGCGCAGCTGGGTGGCGAAGCGTTTGTCGTACACGATCACGCCCGCTTCGGTGTTGTAGTGATCCGAGCGCGGGTCGAAGTTGTGCGAGCCCACCATGGCGATGTCGTCGTCAATCACGATCGATTTGGCATGCAGGCCAAAGCGCCGGCCCCCGCTGAGCAGTGGCGCCGGGCGCCTGCTGCTGCCGTGGCTACCGAGCAGGCCGTGGCTTTCGGTGTCGACAAAATGATGCGAGGCATTGTTGCGCATACCTTTGTTCGAGCCCGAGCCCGAGTTTGAGTTCGACGCCATATTCCCGCTCGGCTGACCGCGCGCGTCGTCGTGCCCGCCGCTGACCGCCGGCGCATCCCCGCCCTCGCCGTCGCCGGGCGGGTTTTCCTCGATCGAATCCATGCTGGCATACGCATTGGCTTCGGCCGGGCCGGGCGCGTGCGGCTTCAGTTCGTAGATCTCGAAGCCGTATTTCTTCAGATAGGGTTTGCGGTGCTTGTAGGAGAGCGCATACACCGCGAACGCATCGGTCGAGGCGAGCGAGTTGGTCGACACCACGATGCGTGGCGGTGACGTTCGCGCATGCAGCTTTTCGAAGATCTTGCGCGCGCGGTGGCTCATCACCAGGTACGGCGTCTGCAGAATGACTTCGCTTTTGGCGCTGGCCACCATCTGCATCACGTGGCGGGTGAATTCGCGCGCGCTTTTCTTGTTCGGCTTGTCGGTCTTGGCCGGCATGTCGCTGAAAAATTCCACATTGCCGGTGCGGATGCTGTCCGCCAGCACGTGTGCGCGCAGCCAGTCGGGGTCGCTGGCCTCCTGCTCCGCGCGATACACGCGCTGCGGATGCACGAACGTCGGCGAGGGCCAGTCGGGCGCCGCCGGATGGTCCACGATGTAACGGTTGACGTCGCGAAGATGAGTCAGCGGCACCGAGCGGCGGTGATTCCAGAACAGCAGAAAGCTGTCGGCCATGGCCTTGGCCGCCGGCCCGCCGACCAGCACGTCGCGATCGACGTAGTCGAAGTCGTCGTCCCAGTCGAAATAGCGGTTTTCATAGTTGCGCCCGCCGGTGATGCCGGCGCTGTCGTCGACCAGCATGACCTTGTTGTGCATGCGCTGGTTGAACTTGAAGAAGCAGCAGGCGATGCCCGCGGCCCACTGCAGCGGCGAGGTGTGCGCGTCGTGGAAGGTCGGGTTGTACAGGCGTACTTCCAGATGCGGGCTGACCCGCGCCAGCCGGTTGAGCACGGCCATGTCGTCGAACGAGGACAGCTGATCGGCCAGGATGCGCACCTGCACGCCGCGCTGCGCAGCCTGCACCAGCTCGTCGAGCACGAGCTTGCCGGCGTCGTCCTGGTCCCAGATATAGGTTTGCACGTCGATCGAACGGCGCGCGCTGCGAATCAGGCTGAGCCGAGCCGCCATCGCGGCCTCGCTGTCGTTGAGCAGGCTCACGATGTGGACCGGCTGTTTCAGCGTGGACGCGGCGACGGCATCGGTGGCGGCGTCCAGCAGCGGCGACTTTGCCGCGCAGTGGTCGGGTTGATCGCAGCGCGTGCGCTTGTCGACGGTGGCGGCGACCACCGCATCGGCGCGGCGGATCTGCGCTTTCGACGCCACGCAACCCTGCAGTAGCAGGGCGGCAGCGAGCAGCAGGGGCAGGGAAATGGAGCGCATGTACATGCGCACATGATAAGGGCTGTCTGCGTCAGTTCGGCGCGTGCTCAAGCGCGATAAGCAGGCCGAGTTGCACCTGGTCGGACAGCGCCGTTCGATGGCTGCTCATACCGAATGCGCTGCGCGACAGCGAGCCGCGCGCTTCGATCAGGCAGGTTTGTTGCGCGCTGGGCGTGCAATGGGCGGGTTCCAGCTCAAAGCGCATCGGCTGAGTGACGCCGCGCAGGGTCAGCTGGCCCTGCAGCACGCCGCCGGTGGTGAGCATGCTGAAAGTGATCGGCTGGGACAGAAAGCGAATCGTCGGGTACTGCACGGCATCGAAAAAATCCGGTGCCATCACCCAGCGTCGCAGCCGCTCGGAACTCATCTTGATACTGCTGGCGGTGATCCGCGCATCGACGGTGGCCAGACCGTGGCCGTCGAGCTTCACCTCACCGGCGATCTGGGTGAAACGTCCGCTGATGGTTTGCAGCCACAGCAGGCGGACGCCGAATTCGGCGTCCGAGCGGGCCGGGTTGATGCGGTAATCCATGGCGCGCGCCGCCGGCGTAGCCAACGCCAGCGCCGCAAAAAGCAGCGACGCCAGCACGGAGGCGGTTGCAGCGGACTGACTCACGGCGACCAGAAAGCGTCCAGTCGGGCGTTGCCCGGTTCCAGTGCGCCGTTCAGATGCAGCACGGCCCGC
>CBAAAD010000379.1:0-3552 GCA_964658785.1 uncultured Methylobacterium sp. | reverse complement strand
AGTTGGGCTTCGCTGCGCTCAGCGCCAACCTACGAAGGTTGCGGAGGCGCGTGAGCTTATGCGGTGCGGCGTTTCTTTGCGGCGGCCGCGCGCGGCTTGGCGACTGTTGCTGGTTTGCGTGCGGCCTTGCCCGTGGCGCAGACACCCCCGGACTGGCTGCAGCAGTGGTCGGTGAGGTATCCGATCAGATCATTCATTGCCGCGAGTACGGGCGAATAATAGATAAACCGACCTTCCTGCCGGCTCGCCACCAGGCCCGCGTGCGACAGCTCTTTCAGATGAAAGGACAACGTGGCGTTGGCCAAGCCAAGCTTCTGCGCGATAACGCTGGCGGCCAGGCCGTCCGGCGCGTGCTCGATCAGCAGCCGATAAACCGCCAGACGCGACTCCTGCGCGAGCGCGGAAAGTAGGGTGACGGCCTGTTTGCTCTGCATGGCGGTGGTGATCATTCTTCAGCGACTTCAGGGCGGTGTGAGTGTAAGTGCTCGCGATCAGGAGGCGTTCGATCAGACGGTTCGCGTTTCGTACCAGGATTTGCTCACCGTGACCAGGCGAACCACGGACAGCATCACTGGCACTTCGATCAGCACACCGACAACCGTAGCGAGTGCGGCGCCGGAATGCACGCCGAACAGACCAACCGCCGTTGCTACCGCCAGTTCAAAAAAATTGCTCGCGCCGATAAGTGCGGAGGGTGCGGCCACACAGTGCGGCACACCGAAGGCGCGATTGAGCAGGTAGGCCAGCCCCGAGTTGAAGTAGACCTGGATAAGGATCGGCACGGCGAGCATCGCGATCACCAGCGGCTGCGCAATAATCTGCTGACCCTGAAAGCCGAACAGCAGCACCAGCGTCAGCAGCAGTGCCGCCAGTGACAGCGGCGCCAGCCGGCTCAGCAGATTCTGTAGTGCCTGCACGCCACCGCTTGCCAGCATCCAGCGACGCAGAACCGCGGCGATAAGCACCGGCACGATGATGTAAAGCAGTACGGAAAGGATCAGCGTATGCCACGGCACGGTGATCGCCGAGATCCCCAGCAGCAGCGCGACGATGGGTGCGAATGCCACCACCATGATCGCGTCGTTCAACGCCACCTGGCTCAGCGTGAAATTGGGCTCGCCACCGCAGAGATTACTCCACACGAAAACCATCGCCGTACACGGCGCAGCGGCCAGCAGGATCAGTCCGGCAATATAGGAGTCGAGCTGATCGGCAGGCAGGTAACCGGCAAATACGTGGCGGATGAATATCCAGCCCAGCAGCGCCATCGAGAAGGGCTTGACTGCCCAGTTGATGAAGAGCGTGACGCCAATGCCTTTCCACTGGCGGCGCACGCCGGCCATCGCGGCAAAGTCGATCTTCAACAGCATCGGGATGATCATTAGCCAGATCAGCACGGCTACCGGCAGATTGACCTGCGCCACCTGCCAATGTCCCAGCGTTTCGAACGTCGTCGGCAACAGATGCCCGAGTGCTGTGCCGGCCACGATGCATAGCAGCACCCATACGGTGAGATAGCGCTCAAAAAAACCGATGCGTGGCCGGGCGTCGCCGCTGTCGGCGCTGGCATTGCTGCGAGGCTTGCTCATGTGCGTGCCTCGCTGTCGGATAAAAGCATTTCGCCGATACGATCGAGCGATCGTTTCAGCTCGGCTGGCTCCATGTTTTCCACCGGTAGCGCGAGCATCGCGCGCAGCCGATGCGTAATCAGCGCATGTGCCTGGCGAAAGGCTCCCGTGATTTCCTCAAAGCTGCCCTGTGCGGCGGCGGGGTCAGGCAAGCCCCAGTGCGCGCGCACGAAGTCGCCGAACAATACCGGGCAGGGCTCTTTCGCGGCGCTGTCGCATACGGTGATCACGATATCGAGTGGTGGCGAATCTGCGCCTACAAAGCGATCCCATGATTTGCTAGACAGACCATTTGTCGGAATGCCGGCGGCGTTGAGCGCGCTGATCGCATGGGTATTGACCCGGCCCGCGGGCTGGCTACCGGCGCTGAAAACCTCAAAGCGCCCTGCGCCCAGATGGTTGAGCGTGGCTTCAGAGAGAATGCTGCGGGCCGAGTTGCCCGTGCAGATAAAAAGAACGCGGCAGGGATGCATGATGGGTATCCGTTAAAGCAGTTGTTTTTAATTCGACATTTCCATAATGATAGAAATGTATAATCGAGGCAACCTTTTCGACATCACCCATCTCCAGGCTGGCCCATGACAACTGAAACCATGACCGACGAACTGCCCAACGTCACCGCTCACGCAATGGATATTCCCGACCACGTCAAACTGGGTTTGCCTGAGGGCCCAGCCCATCCGCCGCGCATTCTGCTTCTGTACGGATCGCTGCGGCCGCAGTCCTTCAGCCGCAAGCTGGCGCTGGAGGCGCAGCGCATTCTGCAAAGGATGGGCGCCGAAACGCGGGTTTTCGATCCGCACGATCTGCCGATGCTGGACAGCGTGCCGGCAGACCATCCGAAGGTGCGCGAATTGCGCGAGCTGTCGCTGTGGTCGGAAGGGCAGGTGTGGGTGAGTCCGGAGCGGCACGGTGCGGTGACCGGTGTGTTCAAGAACCAGATCGACTGGCTGCCGCTGGAGGATGGCAGCGTGCGCCCGACCCAGGGACGCACGCTGGCGGTGATGCAGGTATGCGGCGGGTCGCAGTCGTTCAACGTGGTCAATGCGCTGCGCCTGCTCGGGCGCTGGATGCGCATGTTCACCATTCCGAATCAGTCGTCGGTGCCAAAAGCGTGGACGGAGTTCGATGACGACGGACGCATGAAGCCCTCGCCGTATTACGACCGCGTGGTGGACGTGATGGAGGAGCTGTTCAAGTTCACCCTGATGATCCGCGATCGCAGCGATTATCTGGTCGACCGCTACAGCGAGCGAAAGGGCGCGGTTGAGGCGCGCGCGCTGTCGCTGGCAGCCGGCGTGGTGTCCAGCGTGCAGGCGCCCGCTAGCTCAGAGAAGCCGACGCAGCCGATGGCGGCGACGATCTATCACAACCCCGCCTGCGGCACCTCGCGCAACACGCTGGCCCTGATCCGGCATGCCGGCATCGAGCCAACCATCGTCGAGTATCTTGAGCATCCGCCAAGCCGGCTGCAGCTGATGCAGCTGATCGCCGATGCCGGACTGACACCGCGCTCAGCCCTGCGAGCCAAGGAAAAAATCGGCGCCGATCTCGGTGTCGATGCGGCCGACACCAGCGACGATGCGCTGCTGGACGCGATGATCGCGCATCCCATCCTGATCAACCGTCCTTTCGTGGTGACGCCGCTGGGCACACGGTTGTGCCGGCCGTCCGAACAGGCTGTCGATATTCTTCCCGCGTTCTCCGAGCCCTTCGTCAAGGAAGACGGTGAAGTGGTGAACCCGCGCGAATAGACAGCCGATAAGCGGACTCGTCGATCCAATCACTGGGAAAAGTCAAGATTGGCCGGCGTGTCCTGAATCTGAGGGGCTGCGACTCCGGTGACCGGCACCTCGCTGCCTACGATATCCAGCGCGAAACTGTCGGCCCAGACCTCGCCTTTGCCGGAGAGAAAAAAGCCGAA
>CBAAAD010000378.1:0-3556 GCA_964658785.1 uncultured Methylobacterium sp. | reverse complement strand
TTTCAGGGCCTCGGCATCCGGCAACTTTTGCTGACGCGATTGCTGCAAGGCGACGCTGGGCAGATAGCGCGACGGCAGCTCCAGGCCGTCGACCGCGTGCGCCGCCACCAGCGCATCAACCTTCGGCTGCAGCGCCTCGGACAACGCCAGCACGCCCTGCTCGGTTGGCGCCTGCAGGACAAGCAGGTAGCGCACGTCCGGCGCGCCCAGCGCCTCGCGCAGGCGCGCGTCGTGCAGCAGCATGTCCTGCGGCAGCGGGGTCAGTGCCGCCAGGTTGTTCTGCCAGAACGGTCCGGGCGCGAACGCCAGCATCAGCACGATCGCCAGCGCCACGACCAGCGGAATCCACCGCGGCCGCGGCAGGCGATCGACCAGATCACGCGCCCGAACCAGCCAGGGCAGATCGGCCACGTCGCGCACCTTGCGCGGCAGCAGATGCGGCAGCAGGTAGCGCGTGCTGAAGCCGGCGACCAGCAAGCCGACGATGGTGAACACCGCCAGCTGCTTGAGGCCGCTCACGCCCGACGCATAGAACGCCAGATACGCAATGCAGGCCGACGCGATGGCGGTGAGAAGCAGCGGCCACAGCGCCCGCACGCTCTGCACGGCGTCCTCGCCCGCGCGGCGGTGGCTGAGCACGCGTATCGGGTATTCCTGCGCGACACCGAGCAGGGTGAAGCCGAACGCGAGCGTGATGCCGTGCACCTCGGGAAACGCCAGCGTCAGCGCCGCGATGCCGGCCAGGGCCGCGCTGGCGATCGGCAACGCGCCCAGCAGCAGCGAGCTCACGCTGCGATAGGCCAGCAGCAGCAGCGCGATAAAACCTACGGTGGAAATACGCCCGATCCACTCGGCCTGATGCTGCGTCTGCGCGCCGATCACCATGCTGAAGTAGCCCGGCCCGCTGAGGTCCAGATGCGCGCCGGCGCTGCCGGGCAAGGCATGAAACGCCTGCTCGATGCCGCCGATGGCCTTGGCCTGCGCGTCGGGGTCGAAACCGGCGGCGGCGGTCTGTACCACCAGCAGCGCCTCGTGCTGCGGCGAAAACCATACGCCCTCGCGCAGCTCGGGGGATCGCGGCGGCGCCCAGCGTTCGGCCAGCTTCAGCACTTCCAGCGTGGGGTCGCGCGGCAGCAGGTCCTTGAGCAGGCTGGCGCCGGGCGAGGTCAGATCGTCCAGCCGCTGCTGCAGCTGGTCGGCAAGATAGGCCTCGTCGAGCGGCTGGGTATCCAGCGTCGGCGACAGCAGGTAGCGATACGGCAAAAGCTTGGGGTCGAGTGCGCCGAGGTCGAAGCCCCCGTTGAGCACCTGGCTGTAGCGCGGATCTTTTTTCAGCGCCGCGACCAGGCCCTGGCTGAGCGCGGCGAGCTTCGCGTCGGGCTGGCCCGATATGGCCAGCAGCAGCAGGCGCGAGCCCGCGCCGTCGCCGACCTGCGCCATCAGCAGGCGCTGATCCGCCGTGGTCGGTGCCGGCATGAAGCTGCGCAGGTCGGTGCTGACCTTCAGCCGCTGGCTGACCATCCAGCCCAGCCCGGCCAGCACCAGCAGCCAAAGGACCAGCAGCGTGACACGCCCGCGCTGGCGCATGCTCAGTGCGCGCCCTGGCACAGCGCCTGCAGCGAGGCGCGGGTCGGCTGCGCCGGCATCTGGTCGGCCAGCGGGCCGAGCAGGTCGATGGCCAGATCGCCATCGGCTTCCTGCATCTGCATGCAGCGCGGCTGCTTGCCCTCGCCGTCGATGACGATGCTGGCGACGGTCTTAGCGACTTTCGCATCGCGCGGGGTCAGCGTCAGCGTCCACGCACCGCTGGCCTGCCCGGTCTGGCTGATGGTGAACGCCTGCTGCAGGCGGCCGCCGTCACCGCTGAGCAGGGCCACGAAACTGTCCAGCAGCACCTGCAGCTGCGGCGCATGCGACAGCGAAAACGTGCGCGCGCTTTTGCCGGCGCGCTGCAGCGTCACTTCGCCGTTGGCAATGCTGGCCGTTTCCTGATTCGGATGATCGACGTGGCGCTGCAGCTGATCGCCGCCGAGCCACGCCAGCTCGCCGGAGACGACCAGTGGCTTGTCCAACACCTTCAAGAAGCGTGCTTCGGCAAACGGCGTCCGCGCCGGTGCCGGCTGGCCCAGGGTCGCAATCAAGGTTTGCGATGTAGCCGATGAGGATGCCGCGGCTGCGGTCGTTTCAGGTCTCGACGTGCTCGCTTCCGCGCTCATCCATGGCAGCAACGTCATGCACAGCAGTAGCGCGAACATCTTGCTGCCAGAAATCATAGAAGTTGAACCAGTTGTAGGGAGCGACATGGACGTAGTGTTCCAGGCGTTGGGCATAGCGGGTGATCAGGGCGTCCAAAGCCGGGCCGCGCGCCTTGCGCGGAATCTCAACCCGGTCGGCCATTGACTCGAACACCACGCGGTAGCGGTTGCCGCCCAGGTACAGGCCGAAGCACAGTATCACCGGCACCTGCAGCGTATGCGCCAGCAGCCACGGGCTGATCGGAAACGGCGCCGGCGAGCCGAGAAATTCCGCATCGCGCAGCGCCTCGTGACCGCGGCCGCGATCGGCCAGCATCGCCACCATCGCGCCGCTCTGGCAGGCCTCGGCCATCGCCAGCGCGATGCTGGTGCCATCCTTCGAGGCATCGATGACGTTGGCACCGATGTCGGGGGCCAGGTCTTCCAGCAGGCGCGTCATCGCCGGCGTTTTCTGCTTGTCCAGCACCACGCGGATCGACATGTCCGGCCGCCGCGCGCCCACCGCGCGCAGCGCTTCGAAACTGCCCTGATGCGAACCGAAAAGCAGCAGGCCCTGGCCGCGATCGATGCAGGCATCAAGCAGCTCAAGCCCCTCGGTCTCGACCTCGAACAGCGACTCACCGCGCGCGAGCAGAAAGATCCGGTCCAGGCTGGTCGCCGCGTAGGTATGCATGTGGTGAAACACTTCGCGCACCGTCGCCGGCCGGCCAAACACGCGCTGCAGGTATTGCCGCGAGGCAAGGCGCTCGGGTTTGCGCCGCAGGTAGAAATACAGCGTGATCGGATACAGGCACGCGCGCGCCAGCCCACGACCGCCGTAGAGCGCGATGCTGCGGATGATCCACATCGCAAAGAAACCGCCGCCCTCGGGCCGATCCTGCCAGTGCTCGGTGGTCATGCCGCTGCCTCGATCGTGCCGCGCGCCAGCAGCATGTCGCCGCGGAAAATCTCGAAGCGAAGGCGCTCGGCCGCGGCCGGCGTGAGGCGCACGACCGCCGCTTCGGCCGGCAGCAGCGGCGCCACGAATTTCGCATCCACCACGCGCCCCATGCGCTGGCCACGCCATGCCCGCAGCGCCATCGCCACCTGCTCCAGCAGGATCACGCCAGGCACCAGCGGATGGCCGGGAAAGTGACCGGGCAACGCGGGATGATCGGCGCCGATGCAGAACGCGTGCTCGAAGGTTTCATGGATGGCCGCCGTCGTGCGCGCGTCCGTCTTGATCACATCGGCACTCATCACGGCGATGCCCCTTTGCCACGCATCAGCTGCGGCCACTTCAGCATGAGCTTGAGCAGCAT
>CBAAAD010000377.1:0-3556 GCA_964658785.1 uncultured Methylobacterium sp. | reverse complement strand
GCTGGCGGGAAGCCTGCACGCAAGCCTCTCGCCGCTGTTTACACGTTATTGAATAATTGAGTCAGGCAACCGCTTGACGCAGAAAAGTCGCCGCTTCATTCGTGGCCATCGCTGCCTGCGGCAGCAGCGGTCCCCATGCTTGCCAGACGTGAAACATCTGCGGCCATGTCTTGAGTTGCACCGGCACTCCGGCACCGGCAGCGACGCGCGCGATTCCGGTGGCATCGTCCAGATAGGCTTCGTCATCGCCGATGTGCACCAGCAGCGGCGGCAGCCCGGCGAGATCGCCGAACAGCGGCGATACGAAGGGGTCTTTTGGATCGTGGCCCTGCAGGTATTTGCTGGCGGAGCCGATCAGCCCCACACGGCGATTGAATGGATCGAACGTGCGGGGATGATCGATGCTGGCACCGCTCATGGTCAGATCCGTCCATGGCGACATCAGATAAGCCGCCGCAGGCATCGGCAAACCCAGCGCGCGCGCTTTCAATAACGTGCAAAGCGCGAGGCCGCCGCCAGCCGAGTCGCCGGCAAAGCCGATGTGTCGTGGATCGATACCCTGGTCAAGCAGCCAGCGATAACCGGCTACTGCATCATCGAGCGCCGCGGGATAGGCGTGCTCCGGCGCCAGTCGGTAGTCGAGCGAGAATGTTCGCATGCCGGCGCTTCGCCCCAGCACCGCGCCCACGGCGCGCCAGCCTTGAGGGCTGCCAACCACATAACCCCCGCCGTGCAGATAAAACAGCACACGGTGCGGATCAGCCGATGGTGTCTCGGCCCACTCCCCGCGCACGCCAGCCGTGTCGACGGATGTGAAGCGCAGATCGTTCGGCAGCGGAATATTCTTCAGATAGAGGTTGGCGCGAGCAATACGTTTCTGCGCCATGCTGGCGTTTGCCGGTAACGAGAGGAAATACTCGCTGATAATCGTGCGGACCTTGCGCAACGCCGGTGGTATGCCAGGTTCGGCTACCCATGCCTTGAATAGCGGTGCGTCGGTCAGTGTGTCCGAACGTGCGGCGGTGCTCAGGCCGGCAATGCTGGTGCCGGCGATCAACGGCACCGCTGCCGCCATTTTCAACAGCCGTCGGCGTTGCTGATCGGGTGTGACTTCGTTATTTGACATGTTCGACTCCTGCAGGGCTCACGGTTCGACGGCGGCGACGGCTCAACCACAGAATGGCGAAGAGCAGCACAACAAGAGTGGTGATCCCCATGCCGAACCGGACGACCGCCAGCAGCGGTGAAGCTGCCCCACCGGTTCGAAGCTCCGCCACTCGTCTTGTGCTGACACTCGCGTTTGGCCGTCCATACATGGAAAGCAGATAGTTGCTCAACGTGGTGACCTGTATGTCGCTCAGCTGGCTGCCGAACGCAGGCATCAGCACGTCGCTTGAATCGCTCTGGCGAACAACGCCGTTGAGAATGGCCATCACCAGGTTGTCGCTGTTGGCATGCCCCAGCGCTGTGTTGTGAAACAGGGAGGGCAGGCCGCTATCGCGACCGGCGCCATTGGCCTGATGGCAACTGGCGCACTGGGCATCATAAATTTGCGGCCCGCTCATCTCATCGGCGTGCGCAGGCAGCGGCATGCCGCGCACGTCTGCCAGTCTGTTGCCAGGATTGCCCCAGCTGTAGGGCGGCTGGCTGTCGGCTGCCTCGTGCACCGGCCGGGTGGTCTTGAGCCACTGGGCAATGGCATGCAGGTCCGCATCGCTCAGATGACGCAAACTATGCTCGATCACTTCGGCCATCGGGCCAGCGGCTTGCGCCTTGCCGGGTGCGACACCGTTTTTCAGATAGTTGACCAGCTCAGCTTCGCTCCAGCCGCCAATGCCGCTGTTGACGTCCGACGTGATGTTTGGCGCATACCACGTGCCCAGACTGCCACCTGCCAGCGCGTGATCGTTCTTTGGGCCCATCAGAAAACCGCGCGGCGTGTGGCAGGTATCGCAATGCGCCAGTGCCTCGGCCAGATAGGCCCCGCGCGCGACTTCCGGGCTGGCGCCCGACGGTGCCGCGAAGGGTTTGCCATCCAGATAAACTGCGTTCCACAACGCCATCGACCGACGGATATTGAACGGGAAGGGCAGCTTCGTCTGCGGTGCCGGCGTGTCTACTGGCGCCACGCCATGCATGAAATAGGCGTACAGCGCACCGATGTCATCGTCGCTCAGCTTGGCATACGCGGTATAGGGCATGGCCGGATAGAGATGAGATCCGTCGGCGCGAATGCCCTGACGCAATGCGCGGCTGAACTGCGCCAGCGTGTCGTTGCCGATACCCGCGGTTGTCGATGGCGTGATATTGCTGGCCACGATTGGCCCCAGCGGAGTCGCCAGCTTCAGGCCACCCGCGAAGGGCTTGCCGCCCGCTTCGCTATGGCAGGCCACGCAGTCGGCGGCGGTCGCCAGTGCCTTGCCCCTGGCGATCAGTGCCGGCGCCGTACTTTCGCCCTGCGCGGTCGCGGTACCGACGCATGCCATCAGGAAAACCATGGCGCAAAGCACGCTTTGCGTACGATGCGCCAGGCTCATGCCACATCTCCCAGGATGTGATGGGCCGTGCGCAAACCCAGCGCCACCGCCGTCAGCGTCGAATTGCAGGTGCCCACCGTCGGCATGACGCCGGTGCTGGCGATAAACAGATTCTCGTGATCGTGCGTACGCCCCCAACCGTCGACGACCGAGTCAGCGGGGTTGCTGCCCATGCTCATGGTGCCGGTGATGTGCTGATTGTTGCCGTAGACGCCGTCGGGCGAGTAACGCAAATTGGTGCCGCCCATCAGTTTGGCTATGTCGGCATAGACCTTGTTCGCCTCGGCCATGCTGCGGTGAACATAGTCGGACATGGCGTAATGCGCACGAGGCTTGGGTATGCCCATGGCATCCTTGTTGTCGCTCAGAACGATGCGGTTTTCCGGGTCGGGCAGGATCTCGGTGACGGTCTTGAGGCTGAACTGGTGCGCCGCGCGATGACGCAGCTGCTTCTGCAGCTCGTCTCCGTAAATGCCCTGTTTGATCAGATCGGTAGTCGCGCCAAGCACCTGCGACGCGTTGCCCATGTCGAGTCGGAACGCGGCATACTCCTTGCGGAAATCGCCATCGCGCATCTTGACCACGGAGCTCGGGCTCATCGGACCGCGGCCCGCCCATAGCGCTTCTTCGGTCTCGAAAGTCAGGCTGCTGCTGGGATGGTCCATCAGGTTTCGTCCCACCGTGCCTGAGCTGTTGGCCAGGCCGTTGGGGTATTTGTCGCTGGCCGACAGCAGGAGCAGTTTGGGGCTTTCGATACCGTTGGCCGCGAGGATGAAATTCTTTGCCGTGACGCGCGTTGACTGCTTGTCGGGGTTGTAGAAATGCACTGCCGCGATGCGCCCCTTGGCGTCGTGCTCGATGCGATAAACCACCGCGTTTTCGAGTAACTTGGCGCCGGCGGCTTCGGCGCTCGCAGCGGCGATGCCTCCGTGATATTGCGCGTCTATCGGGCAGATAGGCATGCAGTTGTTGTTGCCGCAGCAGGCAGGGCGGCCGCGATAATTCTGGCTGTTGCGCGC
>CBAAAD010000376.1:0-3558 GCA_964658785.1 uncultured Methylobacterium sp. | reverse complement strand
GAAAAACCCGCAACGGTCGCCCTTCGTTCACACGCTTGTAGCAATCTGAATACAGGCCGACCATAGGCTTTGGAATAACAAAAAGTCAACACCGAGGTAACGTAATTTATTACGTACTTTTCGTGAGCCAGTCGTAAGGCGCTGATTAGGTGCCCGGTTAATAAGCAACTGGGGAAATGACGCCGTCCGTTGCCGAGAAATAGCGCAATATATTGCGTATTAAAATTTTTTCATCATCGCTTTTGCGGGCTAACTTCTGTAAAGATGAGTAACGTATCGTCCTGGGCGCCGGTCGAGCACAGGAGCCAACCGCTCCGGTCTGGTTCGCAGCCATCCAACGCGAGCAGAGCCGCAACCGAATCGCACAAATAGCTATCGCCGGATTACCGGGCGGGTCTCGGTTTCGTCACGTAGTGAAATTCATGAGCGAGGGCATGCGAAGAGCGCATTGCAGTCGACTTGCGCGAAAGCATATGAGCCGAAGAGTAGGCGCTGCAATCGCCCGCCGCCCCACGTGGCCGGCCTGCCAGCTTTAATGAATCGCCCAACCTATACTTCAACGCTATCCCAACCTCATGAGCGCGGCACATGACTGTATCACCCAGCAACGGCGCAAGTGAAAGGGACAAGGCACGTCTACACATCCGGAATAAAGATCTGCTGTTGGCAGAACAATCCTATTGGCGCCTGCTGCAAACGCAGCCAAACGATATGGAAGCTATTAAATTTCTTGCGATGGAAAATTTGGCACGGGGTGAGGACCGCAAAGCGGTAGAGTTATTGATGCGTGCGAAGGCCATCGAGCCAAATAATCCCGCTGTGCTGCATGAACTCGCCGTCGCCCAACTGGAAGCCGGCGATGTGGCATCGGCTATCGAGAACTTGCGTCTCGCATTGCAGCTGTCGCCAAGAATGTTTGTTGCCCGCTTGCGTCTGGCAGCCGCGCTCGAGCAGCTCTCGCAAGGGCATGAGGCATTTCTCGCCTATTTTCAGGCAATCAACGATGCACAGTTGCAAGGCCGCTGGCTCAGCGACTCGACGACGGCGCCGGCACTTCGCCAAGCAGTCAAGTACGCCATGGAGTTTGTTGACCTTGGCAGGAGACGTTTTTTCGAAAATACGCTTGCTCCGCTCAGACAACGCTACGGGCGATCTGAGCTTGCGCGGGTGGATCGCTGCTTGGCCATTTATCTCAACGAAGAGCCGGCTAATCTCCCCGACCCTCGACAAAAGCCCAGGTTTCTTTATTTCCCGGACCTACCATCGCAACCGTTCTACTCTCGCAGCCGCTTCCCATGGCAAGCCGAACTTGAATCGGCGAGTGGCAGCATCCAGAAGGAATTGCGCGGCATCATGGCGAGGCCCGGCAGCTTCGAATCGTTCCTCGGCCCCGCTTCCCGTGATCAAAACCATGAGCACCTTCAATCATCCGGCGAACAGCCCCCGGCATGGGATGCCTTTTTTTTCCACCGGCACGGGGATAAGTTTGAAGCCAATAGTGCGCTATGTCCGCGCACGTCAAAGCTTCTCGACACCATACCGCTGGTTCATATCCGAGATCATGCACCGGAGACGCTTTTTTCAGTGCTTACCCCTGGCACGCACATCATGCCGCATCATGGTGTGACAAATACGCGGCTCGTTACCCACCTTCCGCTGATTGTGCCCCCCGAATGCGCGCTGCGCGTCGGGGGCGAAATACACGTGTGGAAAGAAGGGCAATGTGTAACGTTCGACGATACGTTCGAGCACGAAGCATGGAACCGCAGTAGTGACACCCGGGTGGTACTGATCATCGACAGCTGGAATCCCGACTTGAGCGAAGCCGAGCGCTCCGCGGTGACGGATCTCGTCGCTGCAATAGGCGACTTGAATCGTCAGGTCGGCCTCTGATCGGGCGTTTCCAGATGTCTAAAACAGCGTTTACTCCAAAAGGCAGCGGTTCGATCTGCGCGCATGTTGAGACCTTGCGCGTCTGCCTCGCACTTTCGCGATAAGGATGACGATCAACTGACGTGCGCTCGGCCGGTGAAGCTGCTCATAGCCAAATAGCAGGCCACAACAAGCTGGAGCAAAGTCGCTACGCGCTACAATCGAAACCTTACTTTGTCGTGTCTTGCATGCCGTTCGAGAGATTTTTCATGGATACCCGATTGCAGGGTTTGAGCGCCGACGCGCAACGTCATCTCACCGCCGCCCGCGAGCTGCTGGATAACGGCCGAGCAGATCAGGCCAGCATCGAGATTGAGTTGGCAGCCGCAGGACATGCTGAACATCCAGAGGTATTACGCGTTCAGGCCGGGTTGATGAGTCTGCGCGGGCTTCATGCGGAAGCGATCCGGACCATGCAAAAGTCGATCAGGCAGAGGCCTCAGGATGCGCTTTATCACAACACCATGGGAACCCTGCTCGGTGCCGCCGGTGACTACGAGCTTGCCACTAAAGCCTTGCGCAACGCTTGTCATCTGCAGCCGGATCTGGAAGTGGCGTGGTACAACCTGGGCGTGATGCTGACGCGGTGCGTCCGCAATGATGAAGCTATAGCCGCGCTCAAACGCGCCGTTGGTCTCGCTCCGGATCACTGGAACGCGCGCGCGCTGCTGGCCGACATGCTACGCACACGAGGGCTGATCGAGGAAGCTGCGTCTGAGTACAACAGGCTGCTGACTGAAAGGCCTTGCACCGGTACCGCTTGGTGGGGCCTAGCGGATCTCAGGTCGGCACCTTTCACGACAACCGACGTGCAAAGAATGAAAGCTGCATTGCGGGATCCGGAAGCCAGCGTCGACGACCTGATTGCGATTCGCTTTGCGTTGGCGAAAGCCCATGAAGACCTCCACAGTTACGACGAATCACTTCAGGTACTTTTCGAAGCCAACCAGATGGCCCGAGCCAGACACGGCTGGGATGCGCAAAAATTCACCGCAGCCATCCGGACCATCAATGAGGCCTTTTCGAAAACCTCAGCGAAGGCAAATGCAGGTCTTGGACAGGAAGTCATCTTCATCACCAGTCTACCCCGCTCTGGTTCAACGCTGGTGGAGCAGGTTTTCGCATCACATTCATCAGTTGAAGGAGCGGGCGAGCTCCCCGACCTGCCGCTGGTGCTGAATGAAGAGTCGCGTCGGCGCGGTGTGCCGTTCCCGGAGTGGGTACCGGCAATGCGGCCAGGCGACTGGGAGCGGCTCGGGCACCGCTATCTAGGACGCACGGCACGGTGGCGAAAAGACCGCCCGATATTTACCGACAAACTGCTCAATAACTGGATGTACATAGGCGCTATCCGTGCGATGTTACCGGCTGCTCACATCATCGCGTGCCGACGAGACCCTTTGGAAAACTGTTTTTCGTGTTACCGCCAGCATCTTGCAAACAACGAATACACACGTTCCTTTAAGGATCTAGCGGAATTCTGGCGACTGTTTGACCATTGCGTTGCCGAAGCCTCCGAGGCTTTTCCGAACGCCGTTTTCGATCATCGATACGAAAGTCTGCTGGATCACCCCGAAGCGCAAATCAGACGTCTGCTCGATTTCTGTGGGCTGCCGTTCGAAGAGG
>CBAAAD010000375.1:0-3559 GCA_964658785.1 uncultured Methylobacterium sp. | reverse complement strand
CGCAGGCGCACGGCCGGCGCCCAGCTGATCTCGATATCCTGGTGATCGTTGAGGCCGTATTTGAGATACGGATTGAGGTAATAGAGCGTATCGGTGCTCACGCCGCCCTGCTGATCGTGCGTGCTGTTGCCGATATCGGTTTCGAGCTGCCAGCTGCCCTGTGGCACGGTGCAGGTGGCGTTTGCCTTGGTCGGGCGATCGGTACAGATGGGCGTAGTGTCGGCCGTCTGGGAATGGGCAACCACGGGGCTCTGGCTGAGCAGTGCCGCCGCAAAGAGGAAAAGCGTTTTTTTCATGAGCTATCCGGCATGGCGTTGAGCACTACAGGCAAATGCCTGATCGATCTCAGCGCAAAGGGCGTCGTAAAAACTTACAGCCCTTGCCGTAACGGGAGTGCATTTTTTCTGCCCATTCGCGTAAACAATGCGTATACCAAGACTGCCCGTTTGGACGGCTAAATCGGCGCAACGGCATTCTAGCGTGGCCAACACCCAAGACGTTTTATCTGCACTGCTTCAACTGCGCACCGTATTCGCGTGCGAGGCGATCGACGACATCGGCTGTCTGCAGCAGATGGGCGTCGTGCTGCCACTGGCCATGGCGATATCCGCCGATACCTTCGTGATAGGCCAGATACAGATGCCTCGGGTCCCACTTGGAGATGCCCAGCTCGCGATGAATGCGGTCGGTGTACCAGCCGAGGAAATCGAGCGAGTTGTTCATGCTCTTTCGGCTCTTGAACCAGCCGCTGTTGTCTTTTCGATACTCCTTCCACACAGGATCCTGCGCCTGCGCGTAGCCATAGGCGCTGGAGCGGCGCGGCAGCGGAATAAACAGGAAATGCGGCCGATCCGGGCGCGCCTTGCCGCGGAAGTCGGATTCGCGCTGCACGAAGGCCATCAGCACATTCACCGGCGTTCCCCAACGCTTCTGTGCGGCAAGAGCATCGCGGTACCAGTCCGGGTACTGGTCGAACACCTGGCAGATGCTCTCACTGTTGCGCGGCGGCGGCGCGGTCGCGCACCCGTTCAAGGCCAGCAGGCCAAACGCAAAAAGGGCGATGCCGATTCGGCGAATCATCGGGAAAGGGCGTGCTCTGATCATGCACTCAGATTAGCAGCCGCTCATGCGCGCCCGGAGGCACACGTGGTGCCATCGCATGCGCTAGTACCAGTAATCACCCACGCATCGGCCATCGCGGGGCAGCGGCTCGAAGGTGTTCAAACCGTCGAGGTGTTCGATGGCAATGTGCGCCACCGTCTCAGGCTCGGCCATCCGCAGGTTGACGCCGATACGACGGCGCCCCACCGCGTCCATTGTGCGACTTCGCCAGTAAGCAACGCTTCCGCATACCGCGCAGAAGTGGAACTCGATCCCGCCGCCGCGCCAGTAGGCCTGCGTGTTTCCAGCGATTTGCACGCCTTCGTTCTCGTGGCCGTAAGCCCAGAGCACGCCGTAACGGCGGCACACCGTGCAGTTGCACGCCGTCGCACTATCGGGCGTTCGGTCGAGATGCCACTGCACCGAGCCACAGTGACAGGAGCCCTCAATCATCGTTTGCTCCGCCAAGGTAACTCCTTATGACAGACGCCACACACGCGCTTTTTGCGCTTTATAAAAAGGAAGAACGCCATCGGCGTTGTCTTTTCTCAGGCACATCTTCTTCACCGAGCTTAATCAAAGCACGCGCAAACATCGACGTCTCGTGACGAACACCTTGTGACGCGCGTATGGCGTCGAGATATTTATAGTCGACCTCTCGGACTATGTAGCGCGGGTTGAGTACCTACCGTCAAATGCGCCAGACCATTCCCTTGAACGGATAAAGTAGAGTTAATGCATGACTGAATCGACTGAGAATAATCCGCCGGATTTTCCTGTTGCCGCGTCACCGCCTGCGGCGATCTCTTATACAGGCATGGATCATCCCGGTGAGGATATGTTTTTTGCGGCTGTGGAAATTACCCGCATGCCGATGACGGTGACCGACCCGCATCAGCCCGACAACCCGATTGTTTTCGCCAACAAAGCGTTCATTCGCATGACCGGGTACGCGATAGAAGAAATCGTCGGGCAGAACTGTCGTTTTCTGCAGGGCAAGGATACCGATCCGGAAACCGTCGCGGGTATTCGCGCAGCCGTGCAGCAGCGGCGCGAGTACGCCACCGAAATTCTCAACTATCGCAAGGATGGCTCCAGCTTCTGGAACGCGCTGTTTATCTCGCCTGTATACGACAAGCAGGGCAAGTTGGTTTATTTCTTCGCTTCGCAGCTCGACGTCAGCCGTCGCCGCGACGCCGAAGATGCGCTGCGGCAGTCGCAAAAAATGGAGGCACTGGGTCAGCTCACCGGCGGCATCGCACACGACTTCAACAATATTCTCCAAGTATTGACCGGGTTTCTCGAAGGCCTGGATAACGGCATCGACCGACCGGATATCGACCGGCTGAAGATGCATCGTCAGGTAGATATGTGTCAGCGCGCGGTAATGCGTGCAGGCACGCTCACCAAGCAACTGTTGGCGTTTGCGCGCAAGCAACAGCTGCAGGGACGCCTCGTCAACGTCAACCATCTCATCACCAATATGCACGAGATGATGTCGCGTGCGCTGGGTGAGTCGGCCGATTTGGAGCTGGATCTAGCAACCGATCTTTTGAACGCGCGCATCGACTCCACGCAGTGCGAAGTGGCCATGCTCAATATCGTCATCAACGCTCGCGACGCCATGGCGGGACGCGACGATCAGATGATTCGCATCAAGACGGAAAACGTCAGCGTGATTCACGGCAACGAATATGAAAGCGTTGATCTGAAACCTGGCAAGTACGTGGTCATCGCCATCTCCGATAACGGTGCAGGCATGCCGGCGGAAATCAAAAAGCGCGTCATGGATCCCTTCTTCACCACGAAGGAAGAGGGCAAAGGCACCGGACTCGGCTTGTCAATGGTGTACGGCTTTGTACGCCAGTCCGGCGGTACCGTGATGATCGATTCCGAGGAAAATGTCGGCACCAGCGTGCGCTTGTTCTTTCCTGCCAGCGACGCTATGGAACACTCGCCCGCGTCCGCGCTGAAAGAAAAGGTGGTTCCACACAGCGGACGCGAGCATGTCCTCGTTGTAGAGGATCGCGAAGATGTCGCCGTGCTGGCCAGAGACATTCTTGAGGAATATGGCTACCGCGTCACCGTGGCAATCAATGCCGCCGATGCGTTGAACGCCATCGAAAGGGACCTGACGTTCGACTTGCTCTTCACCGACCTGATCATGCCCGGCGGCATGAACGGCGTGATGCTCGCCCGCAAGGCTTGCCAGCGCCTGCCCCGCCTCAAGGTGCTGTTGACCACCGGCTATGCCGACTCGTCCATCGAGCGTACGGATGCGCGCGGCAGCGAGTTCGAAGTGATCCACAAACCTTATGGTCGTTCCGAACTGGCACGCAAGGTGAAGGTTGTTCTGGGCGGCCATACGGGCGTGAGCTGAGCACCTCGTGCCGCGAGGTACGCGCCAGCATTTGCTTGCCCGTGCTATATCACAATAACGACAAAATCAGCGCCGTGG
>CBAAAD010000374.1:0-3577 GCA_964658785.1 uncultured Methylobacterium sp. | reverse complement strand
TGGGATGAGCGCACGCGAATCCCAACATGTCGGTGCCGGGATGTTGGGATTCGCTATTGCTCATCCCAACCTACCAAGGCCCGAGGCGCTTGCTTCTCGGCTACCGCCTGCAGCGATTGGGCGGCCGTATGGCATGCCATCAGCTTGACCTCGATGCCCAAGCGCTGACCGAGCACCATCGCCAGATCGACGTAAACCCCGAACAACTTACCGGTCGCCGGATCGCTGCCGGCAAGAATCGAATTGCCAAAATTGATCGCCACACGCAATGGCGATCACGTCCTACCCTGCGCGGATTTATGCAGGCCGCTGATAAATGCACCGATGAGATTACGCATTTGATACGCGTTTGTGCGTCCGCCTTATCCTTTCTTTACGGGTAAGTGGCCAAACTATTCAACTTGTACGAGCTTCCAGTCACTCCAATGCGTGTTGCACGACAATGTCCGTGGATGATCAGAAGGCTTGCAGCCGGACGCTGCATCATTAGGTGAGCTGGCACGCCTCGCACTGGATGGCGCCGGCTGCAAGCCTTCTTGTCATTGGTTTCTCGCATGAC
Source organism: uncultured Methylobacterium sp. (assembly GCA_964658785.1). GTDB lineage: Bacteria > Pseudomonadota > Gammaproteobacteria > Xanthomonadales > Rhodanobacteraceae > Rhodanobacter. The sequence continues at coordinate 3,018 of CBAAAD010000374.1, read as the reverse complement.
GTCTTGTCGACAGGCACTGGTTCGGCTGGCTACGCGCACTTTCGGCGAGGCTGTTGTGGCGCAAATAGATAAAACGTTGGCCATCTCTACAAGCATCAGGGGAGTCACTGCAATGAAAAGCGCTATCAAATGGTCCGCGGTACTCGTTGCCCTGTTCATGCTCTGGGGATGCGCCAGCCCGGCCTCTCGGCACGCCACGCCAGCCGCCCATGGCCGCGTGCTGAATGCCTCAGAGGACGCTGTCCTGGTGGACTTGGGATCGGCCGATCGCATCACGACAGGTAGCGAGTTGCTGGTGTATCGATCAACCCTCGTCGGATCGCCGAAACAGCCTCCGTACTACACCGATAATCTGCATGGAGCACTGCGAGTCGAACACGTCGTCTCTGCGCATCTGGCAAGCGCCAAGCTGGTGAACGGTTCGGCTACCAAGGGCGAATGGGTGGAATGGACCCAGTCGAAATAATGGCGTAGTGATGTTCTCCGTCTTTGGCTGTCTAGACGGCTATCGTTAGCTGGTCATCAGTATGTGTCCACGGACGTCCATTTGCGCGTCCATTGGACATGCAGCCCAACGCACGGCATGGCCATTGACGTAAGCGCCGATCTTTTTTACGAATTAACTACGTCGAACAAATAATTTGCCACGGCAACTTTACAGCTTGCCAACTTACTCTCTGATCTAGCCGATCAAGGGGAGTGGGGGATGCGCAAGTTGCTTGATTCAACAACGCTTTCAAGAGCTGTGAAATGCGAGCGTGATGCAGTTGGTCATGTATCGGGGAGTGATCAAGCCATTGTTCCGGCGCCAGCATCGCGCTCTTTGAATGATGTGCGATTGCCTGAAGTGAGTGGGTCGTGGCGATGCGACCGAATCACGCCGGAATCTCGGACTCGATCCGGTACGAGAAAAGCGGCCGCCACGTTGCTTTGCTTGACGGCCGCTTCCATCTCGCTCACCGCCTACGCCCAGTCGGGGCCTGCGCCATCTGCCGACAAGGCAAAATCTCTCGATGAAGTAGTCGTCACGTCGCAGAAGCGAGCCTCGACGGTGCAAAAGACCCCGGTCAGCATCACCGCAGTCAGCGGCGACGACTTGCAGGATCGCGGCATCACCAATTTCACCACGCTGGCGCAGTCGACGCCCGGCGTCTCACTGAAAAGCGAGGGGCCCGGCCAGACCGAAATCGAGCTGCGCGGCATGACCTCGAGCGGCGGTAACTCGCCCACGGTGGGCTTTTATCTCGACGACATTCCATTGACTGCCCCGGCCGGCGCGCAGAACGGCAAGGTGGTGATCGATCCCACGCTGTACGACCTCAGTCGCGTGGAAATTCTGCGCGGGCCGCAAGGCACCTTGTATGGATCGGGATCGATGGGTGGCACGGTAAGGCTGATTACCCATCAGCCGGACGCCACGACGTTCGGTGGCTCGGTGCAGAGCACGCTATCGGGAACCGACGGCGGCGGCTTCAATCACAGCGACAACGTGATGCTCAATATTCCGCTGGTGAAAGACACGCTGGCGTTGCGCGTGGTGGCTACCGAAGCGCGTACCAGCGGATGGATCGATCGCATCGTCGGCAATCCTTTCCCGCTGGTGAGTACCAACGGAGCGACGCGCGGTGACGTGCAGGCCGCCCCTATCGAAAAACAATATCCCGGCTACAACGCGCAGCAGCTCGACGGATTTCGCGCCACATTGCTGTGGAAGCCGACGGATCGGCTGTCGATTACGCCGTCATTCTTCTATCAGGACAGTAACCAGAACGGCATCAGCGCCTACGACAGCACGCCCGGTACCGAGGCGCACTATCAGCCTTTCGATATTGCCGAGCCGCTGTCGGACAAGATCAGCGTGTTCAGCCTCAACGTGACGTACAGCTTCGATGCGTTCGACTTGACGTCAAGCACGGCGCAGTGGAACCGCCGATCAAGACAGACCGAAGACGCCAGCGAGGACTTCAATAATCCCAATACGGGCGCGACCTACGCCTCCAACAACGGCCTGCCCAATCCGGGCTATTACGGCGCTGGCGGAAGCGGCGCTGTTTACGGGCACGAGAACGATCCGTCCAGCCAGTTCAGCGAAGAGTTGCGCTTCGCCTCTAAGGGAGACGGCAAGCTCAACGAAGTTGGCGGCATCTTTTTCAGCAGTTACTCGGCGACCTGGAATTTCAACGGCACCACCGACAACCCGTCAACGTACATGGACCTGGGCACGTTCGCACCGGCCACCACGCCGCACTGGTTCGATGCGCAGTCGCCGACGCACATGACGCAGTACGCCATTTTCGGCGATGCGACCTATGACATCACCAGCCAGCTCAAAGCCGATGTCGGCGTGCGTTTCTATGACTACAGCTATCGATTCTCGTCCATCATCAGCGGCTGGGGTTCGGCGCTGGGCGCCGCCACGCCTTCGGATTCTGGCTTGATCAGGCAGTCGGGAAGCGGGTTCAACCCCAAGTTCAATCTTTCCTATCAGCTCGACAAAGACCTGATGCTTTACGCAACAGTGGCAAAGGGCTCGCGTCCGGGCGGCGGTAACGCCAAATACCCAACCACCGGGCCTTACTGGAGCGCGGTGTTTGCGCCCTACAATTTTCCCGGCGGCAAATGGCCGACCAGCTATCAACCCGATTCGGTCTGGAGCTATGAGCTGGGGGAAAAGGGCCGCTTTTTTGATGGCCGCCTGACCGTCAATTCCAGCGTCTATTACGAGAACTGGAGCAATATCCAGCTCGAGGCCCTGCCGGGCGACTGGGCGCTGAACATCAACGGCAAGCACGCCACCATCTACGGCGGCGAAGTCGAGACGCGTGCCGTGCTGGGCGGCGGCTTCGAGCTGGGGGTGTCCAGCGGCTACACCCATGCGCGGGTTGATCCCGGTCCGCACTGGCAGATCACGCCAACGCATGCGCTTTCCGATGTGGCGCCGGAAACCGGTAGCGTCATTCTTAGCTATTGGCACGGGCTTACCGACAAATATACGTTCAAGGCGCAGGTAGAAAATGC
>CBAAAD010000373.1:0-3599 GCA_964658785.1 uncultured Methylobacterium sp. | reverse complement strand
CGAGAGCGCCGAACCGTTTGAACCCGAACTCTGAGCTAGGCCCCGCCCTCAAGGCGTTGATCACCCGCGCCGAGCGCGCACTCGAACAGCGCCTGCCGCCCGCCGAACAGTCCCCCGCTCCGCTGCATGGCGCGATGCGCTATGCCGTGCTGGGCGGCGGCAAGCGCCTGCGCCCCTCGCTGGTCTACGCAGCGGGGCAGGCACTTGGCGAGAGCGGCCCTTCGCTCGATGCCGCCGCCTGCGCGGTGGAGCTGATCCACGCCTATTCGCTGGTGCACGATGACCTGCCGGCCATGGACGACGACGCACTGCGCCGCGGTCGCCCCACCTGTCATATCGTGTTTGGTGAGGCGATGGCGATACTCGCCGGCGACGCCCTGCAAGCGCTCGCCTTCGAAATTCTCTGCGAGGACGCCGGCAACGCCGCTGTCGGCATGGAAAAGCAGCGCGTGCTCGGGCGGGCATGCGGCGCCGAAGGCATGGCCGGCGGCCAGGCCCTGGACCTCGCCGCGGTCGGCCGCACGCTCACGCTGGCCGAACTCGAACACATGCATGCCTGCAAAACCGGCGCGCTGATCCGCGCCTCCGTGCGGCTCGGCGCACTGACCGCGGCAGCCGATACGGCGACTCTGGACATGCTCGATCGCTACGCCGTCGCGGTCGGCCTGGCCTTCCAGGTGCGCGACGATATTCTCGATGTCGAGGGCGATGCGGCCGTAATCGGCAAGACCGCCGGCAAGGATGCGGCCGCCGACAAACCGACTTTTCCATCGATTATCGGACTGGATGCGTCTCGCGATCGGCTGCGCGAGCTGACCGAGATGGCGCTGGCTGCCGTTGCCCCGCTGGGCGATGCCGGCGCACTGCTGCGAGAGTTGGCGCTCTATGCGGCACATCGCAACAGTTGATTGCTTTTATGGATGGACGTCTGGACGTCCATATCTGACGCCCGATTTTTGATCAAGGCTTCTGCCTTGAACGGAGTCGAAGGGCAGCAGCATAAAGAGACTGCATCCAGGGCCGCCAACAACAAATATGGGTGGCGATCAGGCAGCTCGGCACGCCGCATTCCCGCCCCAAACAAAAGGCCCATGAAAATTCATGGGCCTCTCGAAACGCGAACCACCGAAAATGTCAGCTCACTAGGCGCAGCGCAAACGGATAGCGGTAACTTCCCTCGGAGCTGACTTTCACGGCGGCAACAATGCACAACACGAGGTTCACTATCCACAGCAGTTTGGCGAGGAAAATCCCGATAAGGATTATCGCCAGAATTGAGCAGATGACGTATCCAATAAGCACGGTAATCTGAAAATTAAGCGCCTCTTTCGCCTCGCTCACTAGATAGGCCTTTTCCGGCCGATCCTTGTACATCAGCCAGACAATCAGCGGAACAACGACACTCAGGACAAAGCCCGACAAGTGCGTGAGCATCGCCAGGTTCTTGTCATCGGTGGAGTGCACGCCCATGGGCGGCTCGGGCGGGATCGGCGAATACTGATCGGACGGTGTGCTCATGGACCTTGCTCTCCCTGACAGGTGGTGTAGCGACAGCCTTTGACGGGCATCTTCAGCCTTGTCGCCGGCTACCGCAACATGACCGGCGACCTACTCGCCGGCGATGGTCATCTGATCGACCAGAATGGAGCCGGAAAGCACGGCCGAGCGCGCGTCGACATCCGTGCCCACCGCGAGAATGCCGGCAAACATCTGGCGCAGGTTGGCCGCGATGGTGATCTCTTCGACCGGATAGGCGATCTGACCGTTTTCGACCCAGAAACCCGCCGCACCGCGCGAGTAGTCGCCGGTGATGGTCGACACGCCCTGGCCCATCAGTTCGGTCACCAGCAGCCCCGTGCCCATGCGCCTTAGCAGCGCGAAAAAATCGTCTTTCGAGTTGTCGACGCTGCCGGGTTCGACGATCAGGTTGTGGATACCGCCCGCGTTGCCGGTCGATTCCAGCCCGAGCTTGCGCGCCGAGTAGCTGCCCAGGATATAGCGCGAGAGCACGCCGCCTTCGATCAGCGAACTGTCACGCGTGGCCACGCCCTCGGCGTCGAAATTGCCCGAGCCCTGGCCGCCGATCAGATGCGGCCGCTCGTTGATATTGAGCCACGACGGCATGACCTGTTTGCCGATGTGGTCGAGCAGAAAACTCGCCTGGCGGTACAGCGCGCCGCCGCTTACCGCGCCGAGCAGATGCCCGATCAGTCCGCGCGCCAGCTCCGGTGGAAACAGCACCGGACTCTGTCGGGTCGACAGGCCCCGCGCGCCCATGCGCGCCAACGTGCGCTCGGCGGCGCGATCGGCCAGCGCCTTGGCACTGATGAAATCGCCTGCGCGGCGCACGCTGTCATACCAGTAGTCGCGCTGCATGCCGCTCTCGTCGCCAGCGATCAGCGACAGCGACAGCGAGTGGCGCGTGCCGCGTTCGCGTCCGACAAAGCCGTGCGAATTGGCGTACACCGACACGCCCTGCCCGGCCTGCACGCTGGCGCCGTCCGAATTGGTGATGCCGGCATGCGCGCGGCCGATGTCCTCTATCTCGATGCCCAGCTCGATCGCGCGCGTGGTGTCGATATCCCATGGATGCCACAGATCGAGATCGGGAAACTGTGTCGCCATGCGCGACGCATCCGCCAGTCCCGCTGCCGGGTCAGCTTCGGTATAGCGCGCAATCGCGCAGGCCTGATCGAGCGTGGCCTGAATCGAGTCCGGGTGCAGGTCGGCGGTGCTCGCCGAGCCCTTGCGCTGGCCGAAATACACGGTCAGGCCAAAACCGCGATCGCGCGTGTGCTCGACCGTCTCCACCTCACCCAGGCGCACGTTCACGCTCAATCCGCTGTCGATGCTGGCCGCCACCTCGGCCTGACTGGCGCCGGCGGCGCGAGCGCGACGGATCACATCCTCGGCCAGCTCGGACAGGCGGTCGAGCTCCTCCCGGCTGCGGTCCTGGCTGACGGCGTTCTGATCGATGGCGTTCGGGCGGGTAACGAGTTCGCTCACGTTGGGCTTCCTGAAGGTTTGACGCGTAGAATAGTGGCTCGCCAAAACCGGCTTGCCATTCCCCGCGATCCCGAAACGGGTTCAGACCTTCAGATGGGGTCGCCGCGGCGGAATGAAAAGAGCCGCGGAGAACCACCATGCCACCTGTCCCCGGCACCTACCGTCATTACAAAGGCCAGCGCTACCGCGTGCTGGGTACTGCCCAACACAGCGAAACCATGGAACCGCTGGTGGTCTATCAGGCGCTGTACGGCGATTACGGCCTGTGGGTGCGCCCGGCGGCCATGTTCGTCGAAACGATCGAACTGGACGGTGAGCCGATCCCGCGTTTTGCGCTCGAACAGGCCGACCCGTCCGATCCGACCAGCGCTCGCCAGCCGCAAGCCTGATTCACCACGCCTTATTCTGGAAATGAAACCGTGAGCCCGAGCCGCAGCCGCAACCAGACCGAACTCGACGACGAGGACTACGGTCCCAGCCGCACCCAGCAACGCCGCGAGGCGCTGGCGGTGCTGGCGCTGGCCAGCCAATTGGTCGAGATGCAGCCCAGCCGGCTGGCCAAGCTGGAGCTGCCCGACGACGTGCGCGACGAA
>CBAAAD010000372.1:0-3604 GCA_964658785.1 uncultured Methylobacterium sp. | reverse complement strand
CAGCACTTCCACGCGATCGGCGCTGTCGATATTGAACTGCGAGACCTGGCCCTGCCCGTCCGGCAGCGTGGCGGGAATGCCGTCGATATACAGGCGGATGCTGCGCACGCCAAAGGTGGCGCGACCGCCGAAGCCGCGAATCGATATCTGCTCGTCCTGCGCGTAGTTCTGCCGATCGCGCGCAATGATGCCCGGCACGCCGATCAGCGTTTCGGACAGATTGATGCCGGGGTTGGCGGCCGAGGTCGGCTCGACGTTAACCACCGTGAGTGCAGCGGGAAGATCGAATGGCGATATGGCCATTCGGCTGGCGTTGACCTTGACTGCCGGCAGCGTGGTGGTGGTCTTGGGATCGGTCGCCGCAGCGGTTGCGGCATCCTGTGCCGCAACGGCAGGCGAGACGACGGCAACAGTGAACAGTGCGAGTGCAACAGCCTGATCCCGTCGTCTCGCCGTCGGAGGCCACCTTGTATCTCGATGAAGCCTTTGCCTGCCCTGCGTCACGTCGATCTCTCCAAAAAAGCACCGCCAACACAGGCGAAACCACCGGCGCACCAAACACACCAGTGGTTTCGCATAGCAGCACCGCGATCACTTGTTGTCGATTGGCTCGCCACGGTATAGCAGCTTTACTTTGGATTTTGTGGCGTCGTCGTAAGTCAGCGCCTTGTCTCCTGCCGGATAGCCGTTCTGCTGCAGCAGAAAGGCCATGATCTGAACGTAGTCATCGTGCGCCAGCGTGGCGGGTGCCGTTGCCGGCATGTTGTTTGCCACGATGCCGAACACATCACCGACATGGAAATCGGCCTTGGGCGAGGCAAAGTTCGGCCCCTTCAACGCCGGGCCCGAGCGGCCCAGTAGGTTGGGACCGTGGCACATTGCGCAGTAGGTGAGAAATTTTATTTTCCCGCCATCGGCCTGCGCCGAGGTAAACAAGGCCGGCGGTGCACCAGCCGGCTTGGCCGCCTTTTTCGAACCACAGCGCCGGCCTACGCCACCATCGGTGACCGAGCGTTTCAGCATCGCGCTGGTGCCACGATTGATCGGCATCGCCGCGCCAATTTCCGCATACGGTGCCAGCAGCTTCGCGAGCTGACCCGAGTCGGTCAGTGCCGTCACGGCTTTCTCGAAATCGCGAGCCGCCGGCGCGTGCTCCTCGTCATACAGCGCAACGAGGTTGAACCTGGCGTGCGGTTCGTCCAGCTCGTGGTAGGTGAAACGCGCCGACTCATGCCTGCTGGCCAGATAGGCCACCACGGTGGGCTGCCACAGCATCGCGGCGTGCACCTGGTGTTTTTCCAGCGCGGCAAGCGAGGCATCGTCGGTGAGATGGATGTCCGCATTGACGTTGGGATGCGTCGCGAAATACAGGTTCGGCGTGGTCTGGTAGGTCACCGCCACGTCGGTGTTTTTCGCCAGCTGATCCAGCGTGGTCACCTTGCTGGCTTTGGGCGTAACCAGCACGAAGCCGGTGTGGCCGTAAGGCGCCGTGGTGAGCAGACCCGGCAGCGTGGTTTTCGCATCGGCATCGATGGGAAAACCCAGCACCAGCGAGCAGCTGGCCCTGGCCAGCTTGTTGAACTCTTTCAGACTGAAGCCGTCGTCACCGCCGCCGCTGCCGTCGAACTCATGCAGGGCCAGCGTGCGGCCCTCCTGCGTGGCGATGGCCTGAGCAATGCTCTTGTCCACCGCAGCGGTCGGGCTGCTCTTGTCGACGCAGACCGACAGCTCAGACGCGGCGGCGGCGCCGCCGTACAAAAGTACGGCGGCCGTTCCGACAAGCCATGCAAACCGGCTTTTTTTACCCATCTGTTGCTTCATGCATTGACTCCGTCACATCGCAAATACGTAGAAGTGTCCACCCAGCGGAATGTTCTGCACCTTCGGATCCTTGGCCATGTCGCCGCCCCAGATCGGCGTTGCACCACCCCAGCCGGCATAGATGCCGATGAACTGCTTGCCGTTGACCTTCCACGTGCTGGGCACGCCAATGATGCCCGAGCTCAACTGCGGGCTTTTCCATTTCACCGCGCCGGTGGTTGCATCGAAGGCGTAGAGATAGCCATCGGCGCTGCCGGAGAACACCAGTCCGCCGCCCGTGCTCAGCATGCCGTCGTTCCACGGCAGTTCGGACGGATGGTTCCAGACCTTTTTGCCGGTGTTGAGATCCATCGCGATCACGTCGCCCCACTGACCCTTGAACGCCGGATCCGCCATCACCTTGAACGACTCGCCAAGGAACGGCAGGCCGGCCTTGTAGCTGACCGTGGCGCCCTTGATCGTCATGCAGGTATGCATGGCGGGTATGTAGGCCATGTGGGTTTTCGGGTCGACCGAGATCGGCCACCAGTTCTTGCCGCCGAGGAAGCTGGGACAGGTAAACACTTCCTTGTCGATGGTGGGGCGCAGGGCGGGATCGGTGACCGGCTTGCCGTCCTTGAAGCCGCTGACGGAGGTCGCGGTGACGAACTTCTCGGCGTAGATCAGCTTGCCGCTGGTGCGGTCGATCGCGTAGAACCAGCCGTTGCGGCTCGCGCTGACAATGGCCTTGTGCTGCACGCCCTGATAGTTGATGTCGGTCAGCACGGTCTCGTTGGTGCCGTCGTAATCCCAGGTGTCGTTCGGCGTGTACTGGTAGTTCCACTTGATCTTGCCCGTGGCCGGATTCATCGCGATCACCGAGTCGGTGTACAGGTTATCGCCCGGACGCAGCGTGGCCAGCCACGGGCCCGGATTGCCCACGCCCCAGAACAGCGTGTCGCTCTCGGCGTCGTAGGTACCGGTCAGCCACGCACCGCCGCCGCCGGTCTTGTACGCACCCTTGGGCCAGGTCTTGCCGCCCGGCTCGGTCGGTGCCGGCACGGTGTACTGCTTCCACAGCTGCTTGCCGGTCTTGGCATCCAGCGCGGTGATGAAACCGCGCGCGCCGTACTCACCACCGGACAGGCCAACCACGACCTTGCCCTTGACGATCAGCGGGGCCAGCGTCATGGCCGCGCCCTCGTCGGCCGCGAGCAGCTGCTTCTTCCACTGCACCTTGCCGGTGACGGCGTCGAGTGCCACGACGTAATTGTCCAGCGTGGCCATGTACACGTCGTTGCCGTACAGGGCGACGCCGCGATTGACCACGTCGCAGCAGACTGTTTTCAGGCCGACCTTCGACAGATCGTGCTGGTATCGCCAAAGCTGCTTGCCGGTGGTGGCCTGAAAGGCGACCAGCTCATCCTTTGGCGTGGTGATGTAAAGAAAATCGCCGTTGACGATGGCCGGCGACTCGTGGCCCTGCTCGAACGCCGTCTTGTAATCCCAGACCTGCTTCAGGCCGGTGACGTTGCCGGCATTGATGGTGTCGAACGGCGAGTAGCCGGAGCTGGTGTAGTCATGGCGATACATCAGCCAGCCGTCATCGGTGGCTGCCGCTTTCAGCCGTGCGTCGGTGACCGGCATGTAGTCGGCCGCCAGCGCGCCGCCGGCCATGGCCAGCAACGCAACGAACAGGGTGGTTTTGCGCAAGGTCGTCAGACGTTTCATGTGCATCTTCCTCGTGGTGGGTCGTTATGGGTATTCTAGACAGAAATGAAGTGATCGATCGGCAGAGCAGGAT
>CBAAAD010000371.1:0-3633 GCA_964658785.1 uncultured Methylobacterium sp. | reverse complement strand
GCGTCAAGCCGAAGAGTGACGAAGCCGACGAAGTCGGGTTGATCAGACCTTCCCTGGAACGGCAGCAGCTCCAGCGGCAGCGGTTTTTCGTACGTCAGCGGGTCGTTCAGCGGCTTGGCCGCCACGACTTCGAACGTGGCGGCCTGGATCTTGGGCAGCACCGCCGGATCGAGGCTGGCGGCGTGCGCGCCGGCCATGGCGCAGAGTCCGATCAATGCCGCCATCATCATCCGCTGAAGCATGAACATCGAAGCGCCTGCGTCGCGCCGAATCACCCGTAAAACGTGCATGAACATCCTTTGCATGGAATCCGCCCTGACGTAAAGCCGTCGTCGAACTCCCCCGGAATCCTGACTGGCAACGGCTGCCCGGCGATATTGACATGCCTTATCGGCGCTTGCACTGGCGCCAAACGGGGCCACGCAAGGGCGGCTCGCTGCGCTGCGTTGAGTGGCCCGCACGCATCCCCATATATGATCGGGTGACACTCTTTTCGCCACCGCACGGACCCTCGCCGATGCGCCTGGATGCCGACCCGCTAAATAGCTTCCACCCCGCCGTGGCGGGCTGGTTTCGCAGCGCCTTCGACTCGCCCACCGCGGCACAGGCGCAAGCGTGGCCGACGATTCGCGCGGGCCGACATACGCTCGTCGCCGCGCCGACCGGTTCGGGCAAGACGCTGACGGCATTTCTGGCCGCCATCGATGCGCTGATCTGCGAAGGCGTGGCCCACGGTGGCGTACTGCCTGACGCCACTCGCGTGCTCTACGTGTCGCCGCTGAAGGCGCTGTCGAACGATATCCAGATCAACCTGGAGCGGCCGCTGCAGGGCATTCGTGAGGAGCTGGAAAAACTCGGCCTGCCCGATGTGGCGATCCGCACCGCGGTGCGCACCGGCGATACGCCGCAGGCGGAGCGGGCGCTGATGCGCAAACAGCCGCCGCATATTCTGGTGACCACGCCCGAATCGCTGTACGTGCTGCTGGGCTCGGCTTCCGGACGCGCCATGCTGGCCGGCGTGCAGTCGGTCATCGTCGACGAAATCCACGCCATCGCCGGCAGCAAGCGCGGCTCGCATCTGTCGCTGTCACTCGAACGGCTGCAGTCGCTGTGCCCGCGGCGACTGCTGCGCATCGGCCTGTCGGCGACGCAGAAGCCCATCGAAGAAGTCGCCCACTTTTTGGTGGGCGCTCACCATTCCCCCTCTCCCCCGCGGGGAGAGGGTTGGGGTGAGGGGGCGGGGTCGCCAGAGGCCAACAGCGAAGCTAGCGGCCAAACCGATATTCCCGCGAGCACCCGCCCCTCATCCGTCCCTTCGGGCCACCTTCTCCCCGACGGGGAGAAGGGATTTTGTCGCTGCGCGATGGTTGATGTGGGCCACACCCGCCCGCGCGATCTCGCCATCACCGTGCCGCCGGTGCCGCTGGAAGCGGTGATGTCGAACGATGGCTGGGAGCTGGTCTACAACCAGGTCGCGGCGCTGGTGCAGGCGCACCGCACCACGCTGGTGTTCGTCAACACGCGGCGGATGGCCGAGCGTGCAGCGCGGCATCTGTCCGACCGGCTGGGCAAGGAAACCGTGGCGGCCCATCACGGCAGCCTTTCCAAGGAGCTGCGGCTGGACGCGGAACAGCGGCTCAAGCGCGGCGAGCTGTCCGTGCTGGTGGCTACCGCGTCACTGGAGCTGGGCATTGATATCGGTGATGTCGATCTGGTCTGCCAGCTCGGTTCGCCGCGCTCGATCGCGGCGTTTCTCCAGCGCGCCGGGCGTTCCGGCCACAGCATCAGCGGCACGCCGAAGGCGCGCCTTTTTGCGACCACCCGCGATGACCTGGTCGAGTGCACGGCGCTGCTGGACTGCGTGCGGCGCGGCGAGCTCGATGCGCTGATCCTGCCGCCGCAGCCGCTCGACGTGCTGGCGCAGCAGATCATCGCCGAGGTGGCGTGCCAGGAATGGAGCGAGGACGCACTCTACGATCTGGTCCGCCGCGCCTGGCCCTACCGCCTGCTGGAACGCGCCGATTTCGACGCCGTGGTGAAAATGCTGGCCGAGGGTTTCACCACCCGCCAGGGCGCGCGCGCCGCCTACGTGCATCGCGACGCGGTGCATGGCCAGCTGCGTGCGCGGCGTGGCGCTCGGCTCACCGCGCTGATGGCCGGCGGCACCATTCCCGACACGGCCGACTACAAGGTCGTGCTGGAGCCGCAGGCGATCATCGTCGGCACGGTGAACGAGGATTTTGCGGTCGAAAGCATGGCCGGCGACATCTTCCAGCTCGGCAACACCAGCTACCGCATCCAGCGCGTGGAACGCGATCGCCTGCGCGTGGAAGACGCGCGCGGCGCGCCGCCAAGCATCCCGTTCTGGCTGGGTGAAGCGCCGGGGCGCAGCAGGGAATTATCGTTCGGCGTGTCGCGCATGCGCGGCGATATCGAGGCACAGCTCGACGCGGGCGGTGTGCCTGCGGCCCTTGACTGGCTGCGCGAGCAGGTGCAGTTGAACGGCGAGGCCGCGCAGCAGCTGGTCGACTATCTGGCGCGCGCCAAGGCCGCGCTTGGCGCGCTGCCGACGCAGTCCACGCTGATCCTGGAGCGCTTTTTCGACGAGTCCGGCGGCACCCAGCTGGTGATCCACACGCCATGGGGCAGCCGCGTCAATCGCGCCTGGGGGCTCGCCCTGCGCAAGCGCTTCTGCCGCCAGTTCAATTTCGAGCTGCAGGCGGCGGCGACCGAGGATGCCATCGTGCTGTCGCTGTCCACCAGCCACAGCTTTCCCTTGGAAGAGGTCGCGCATTACCTGCACTCGAACACCGCCGAGCAGGTGTTGATCCAGGCCCTGCTCGACGCGCCGCTGTTCGGCGCGCGCTGGCGCTGGAACGCGGTCACCGCGATGGCGCTGCCGCGCTTCGCCTCCGGCAAAAAAGTGCCGCCGCCGCTGCAGCGGATGAAGAGCGAAGATCTGCTGGCCTCGGTGTTCCCCGATCAGGTCGCCTGCCTGGAAAACATCGTCGGCGAGCGCGAGGTGCCCGAGCATCCGCTGGTCCGGCAGACCATGCATGACTGCCTGCGTGAGGCGATGGACACCGACGGCTGGCTCGATGTGCTGCGCGCGATGGAAAGCGGCGCGATTCGCATCGTCGCGCGCGACCTCACCGGCCCCAGCCCGCTGGCCGCCGAGGTGCTGAACGCCGCGCCCTACGCCTTCCTCGACGACGCGCCGCTGGAAGAGCGCCGCACCCAGGCCGTGCAGTCGCGCGGACTGGGCAACGTCGCCGGCGACCTCGGCCGACTTGATCCGGAAGCCATCGACGCGGTTCGCGACGAGGCGTGGCCGCAGGTGCGTGATGCCGACGAGATGCATGAGGCGCTGACCCTGCTCGGTTTTGTAAACGACAGCGAGGTGGCAGCCCAGCACGGTTGGAATGCACATCTGAATATGCTGGCGGACGCACGCCGAGCCACCCGCGTGCTCGTAGGAGCGCACCCTGTGCGCGATGCTTTCTCATCGAATGGCGCGGAGGCCTCGCGCACAGGGTGCGCTCCTACCGATCATGTGATCTGGACGACCGCCGAGATGTTGCCGCTGTGGCAGGCCGTGCATACCGAAGCGGTCACGCAGCCGCTGATCGAGGT
>CBAAAD010000370.1:0-3638 GCA_964658785.1 uncultured Methylobacterium sp. | reverse complement strand
GATCGGTCGCTTGCCCGGCTCGGCGCCTTTTTTCATGTAGGCGACGTAGAACATGCTGACCTGCGGCTCGTCCTCCTTGTCGCCGCTGCCGTGCAACACCAGGGTGCCGGCCACCGCCATGTAGCTGATGCTGTGGCCTTCGACCGACACCGAACCATCGGTGATCGAGGTCTGCGGTTTCACCAGCGCGGACTCGGGCTTGTCGTCTTTCTTCTCGTCCTTTTTGTCGGAAGAACCGGCGTACGTCGACGAGCCAAGCAAAAGAGCGGCAAGCGCCGCGGCGAGGGAAAGTTTGCGCATGGTTGGCCGATCCTGGAGGTCCGCGGCGAAGTGCCTTCGGCAAGCCCCCAGCATACGCACCGATGCCGCGCGGCTTCATCGCCCAGAAGTCATCCATCGCGTTCGCACGCGTACCCCCATTGCCGCCGCTGGGCGCAGCATCTTGCGTTTTCGCAACATCACGTTGTCTCGACAAATATCATTAAACATATATTTGCCTTGACAAATATATTCCCGGCAATAGAATACGCGGCTTATGAAACCCAGCCTCCCCACCGAGAACTCCGTCACCCAGGAACCACCCAAGCCCACGCTCGGCTGGCTGCTGGCCACGGTCCGCGCCGAGCTGGTCCGGGCAATCGAAGCGGAGTTCGCTGATCAGAGCGTGGATTTGAGCTTTACCCAGTACCTGATCCTGAAGAAGTCACAGGAGCTCGGGGCGGTTTCCGCGACGGAGCTGGCACGTGCGGTCGAGCTCGATGGCGGCGCGATGACGCGCCAGCTCGATCATCTGGAGCGCAAGGGTTATCTGCGCCGCACGCCGCACGCGCAGGACCGCCGCGCGCTTCGCATCGAACTGACGGATGCGGGACACACGATGTGGCGCGATACCGCCCACGTTTGCAGCGACCGCGTCATGAACGCCGCGCAGCGCAGTTTGAATGTTGACGAACGCGCGCAGCTGCACGATTACCTGGAGCGCGTGCTGAACACGCTCCGCGACAAGCATTGATCTCACTTTCCGGACCTCGACCCATGCGCCTGCATCTACTGGCAGCAGCGACTGCTTTCACCCTGGCATTGGCCGGCTGCGCCAGCAGCGGCGGCCTGCATTCGGACGGCACGCTGACCGATCCGAACTCGCTGAAGACCGAGCAGAGCCTGGCCCGTCTCAACGTCTCGCCCGCCGCCTGGCCCACGGCGGACTGGTGGACAGGGCTGGGCGATCCGCAGCTCAGCGCGTTGATCAACGAAGCGCTGCAGACCAACCCCGATCTGGCGATGGCCGATGCGCGTGCGCGTGAGGCCCAGGCACAGGCCGGCATCGCCAACGCGGCACGCCTGCCGAAAATCAACGCCGGCGGCAGCGTCGGTGACGCGCGCCTGCCGGTCACCGCGGCGCCGCTCGGCAACGGCCATGCCGCACCGTTCAAATACGCTGATGTCAGTTTTAGCTGGAGCCTCGATCTGTGGGGTGGCAAGCGCGCCGCGTGGGAAGCTGCGCTGGGCCAGGCCCGCGCCTATGACATCGAGCGCCGCGCTGCGCGCATCGAAGTGTCGGCCAATGTCGCCCGCGCCTATGTGCAGCTGGGCTATGCCTATGCTGGCCAGGACGTGGCCCAGGCCGAACTGGCCCGCGCCGACAGCGCGCGCACGCTGACGCGTCAGCGCGTGGACGCCGGTATCGACAACCAGATTCAGCTCAAGCAGAGCGACTCCGAAGTCGCCAGCGCCAACGAACAGGTCGCTATCGCCAAGCATGCGATCGAAACCGCGCAGTCGATGCTGTCCGTCCTGCTCGGCAAAGGTCCGGACCGCGGCCTGACGATCACTCGCCCGCAGGTGTTGAATCCTTCGGCGGTTGCGGTGCCGGACAATCTGCCGGTGGACCTGATCGGCCACCGCGCCGATCTGGTGGCCGCGCGCTGGCGCGTCGAGGCGGCCAGCAAAAACATCAAGGTGGCGCAGACGCAGTTTCTGCCCAACGTCAGCATCGGCGCCTACGCGGGCCTGATCGTGCTGGGCGGCGGCAATCTGTTTCAGGCACCGGCGCGTTTCTTCAGCGTGGCGCCGTCGGTCAGCCTGCCGATTTTCGACGGCGGACGCCTGCGCGCGAACCTCGCCGGCAAGAACGCGCAGTACGACGAAGCCGTGGCGCAGTACAACAAGATTCTGGTCGGCGCGGTCAACGATGTCGCCAACGATCTGTCGGGCCTGCGCTCGTTGCAGGATCAGATCACCGCGCAGCAGCAGGCCATCGACGCCGCCAACGGCGCATGGCAGCTGGCGCAGCAGCGCTACAAGGCCGGTATCGGCAGCTATCTGGAAGCGCTCAGCGTGCGCCAGCAGCTGCTCGCCGCGCAGCGCGAGATGGCCGGCCTGCAGTCGCAGCAGGTCGATCTTTCGGTGCAGCTGATCCAGGCGCTGGGCGGCGGTTTCCGCCCGGAAGGCCTGCCCGGCCAGGACGGCGCCAGGCCGACGATCAGCTCCGTTTCCTCCTCTTCCCCTTCACGTTCCTGAGGCAGCATCATGTCCAGCCAACCACCCGATCAGAACAATAAAGCTGATCCAAACAACGCCGGTCAAGGCAAGCCCGATCAGTCCACGCTCGCCGGCAAGCCGGCCGGCACCAATGCCGACAAGCCGAAGAAGAGTTCGCGCGGACTGATGCTGCGCATCCTCGTCGTGGTCGTGGTGCTCGGCATCATTGCGTGGGCGCTGTGGTATTTCCTCGACGGCCGCTGGCACGAGAGCACCGACGACGCCTACGTCAACGGCAACGTGGTGATGGTCACGCCACAGGTGGCCGGCACGGTGGTGAGCATCGGCGCCGACGACGGCGACCGCGTGCACGCCGGCCAGGTGCTGGTGCAGCTCGACCCCAGCGACGCCGAAGTGATGGTGGCCGAGGCCAAGGCCAATCTTGCCAACACGGTGCGCAAGGTGCGCGGCCTGTACGCCAGCGTGGATGGCGCCAAGGCGGACGTGGCCCAGCGCATGGTCGCACTGCAAAAGGCGCGCGCCGACTACAACCGCCGTCGCGAGCTGGCCAAAACCGGCGCCATCTCCGCCGAGGAACTGTCGCATGCCCGCGACGCGCTGGATGCCGCGCAGAGCGCTGTGACCTCGTCGCAGCAGCAGTACCAGAGCAACAAGGTGCTGGTCGACGACACCGTGGTCGCGTCACACCCGGACGTGCAGGCCGCCGCCGCCAAGCTGCGCTCGGCTTATCTCGACGACGTGCGCTCGACCCTCGTGGCACCGGTAGACGGCTATGTGGCCAAACGCTCGGTGCAGGTGGGTCAGCGCGTGATGTCGGGTACGGCATTGATGGCCGTGGTGCCGCTGCACGCGGTGTGGATCGATGCGAACTTCAAGGAGACCCAGCTGACCAAGATGCACCTGGGCCAGCCGGTGGAAATCAGTTCGGACGTTTACGGCAGCGCGGTGAAGTACAAGGGCCGTATCGAGAGCCTGGGCGTCGGCACCGGCAGCGCGTTCTCGCTGCTGCCCGCGCAGAACGCCACCGGCAACTGGATCAAGATCGTGCAGCGCATCCCGGTACGCGTGTTTTTCGACGATCTGCAGTCGCTGGACAAGCACCCGCTGCGCCTGGGCATGTCGGTGACGGTGGACGT
>CBAAAD010000369.1:1678-3644 GCA_964658785.1 uncultured Methylobacterium sp. | reverse complement strand
AACGCCCCAGACAGCGGGCGGTCAGCGGTACCTGGCACAGCAGCGCCACCAGCACGATCATGCCGGTCCCGCAGGCCAAGCGCACATAAGCCGGCGTGATCGTTGCGCATGTCAGCGCCAGCAGCAGCACCGTCACCGAACCAAGCACTACGCAAAAGCCGACCAGCACCACGACGCGTGCAATGTCGGCGCGAGACAACCCCACCTGACGGTATAGCCGGTAGCGCAAGGCGCTGCCCGTAAACACCGGGAACCCCAGCGTGTTCGACACCGCGTGACTTGCCGCGCCAACGAACCAGGCCCGACCTTGTGCCACCGCCCCAGGGACGATGAGCCGGGTGGCGAAACGGTCGTAGAAGGCCAGCCCGGCGAAGCTGACGCCGGTGGCCAGTGCCGATGCATACAGGCTGGCAGCGGGCGTACGCCGCAGCGCGCCAACCATCGCGGCAAAGGTCAGGTCCCGCGCGAAGTGCCACAGCACGCCGGCGGCCGCTGCCAGGATGCACGCGGCAATGAGGCCGACCAGCAGGCGCCTGACCGTCACGGCACGAGCCGCCAATTCGCGCTGACGCCCGGCGCCTGCGCTGCAGGCTTCTTTAATGGCGACGCCGCGGCGCAGAGACCCGATGCCACGGATCGGGCCGCTGCCGCCGCGAGGCTCTTGCGATCGCTACCATCGGCCGCGGCCAGCGCCGGATGGAAGACCAGTCGAACCTGGGCGCCGCGAGTCCGCATGAAGTGCCAAAGATGCGCGGCCAGCTGCATCTCGCCGTAGTAGGCATACAGGTCACGGTCCTCGACCGTGCATGGCGGATGACCATCTACGGAAACCAGATCGATGGAAAACGGCTGGATCGACAGCCCACGCTGGAGATGCGCTGCCGCTGCCGAGAATGCGCTGGGCTTGAAAGCGAGCATGCCGTCGCCGGCCGAGCTGGTCCCTTCAGGGAAAAGCAAGAGGTTGTCGCCGCCATGCAGGGCGGCGTCCATCGCCCGGATCGCCGTGACCGCATCGCGCGCCCGGCGGCTGACAAACACGGTACGTTGCAGTCGCGCGAGCCAGCCAAACAGCGGCCAATGCTGCATATCCGCCTTGGCCACAAAGCGGCCAAGCACGATGCCGCCGACGACGGGAATATCGAGATACGAAAGATGGTTGCCGGCGTAGGCCACTTGCCCGCCCGTCAGCGGCCGTCCCACGCACTCGACGCGAATGCACAGCACACGACAGATCATCCGATGCCAGAATCTGGCCGATCGCAGCGCGACGTCTCCGAACGGGAGGAGAATGCACTGACACGGAAAAATAGCGACGATGAGCAGCAAAAGTAACGCCAATTTCAGCACGGCGCGCATCCGAGACGCGCCGGTGAACGGCGTGTTCCTAAGCACTCGGGCGGTTCAGTGGCGACCGCAAATCGACATCGCATTCGCGCTGATAGTGCCGCGCATATTTGGTCGTGAGGTCGGCCGTCTGCAGCACGATGCAGACGTCGATCGAGTTGAATTTGGTGTCGACGTAAGCGTCCAGGCCCACTCTAGCGCCGAGCTGCAGGTAGCCACGAACGAGCGGCGGCATCCGCCGCAGCACGCGTCGGGGCTCGATGCTATCCGCTGACAGCCGGTTCGACCGTACGGCACCCGGCCCAATGGCGTAGGGGCGCAGCGAAGAAACGACGAGATGAAAGTGATGCAGATAGGCCAGCTGATCTTCGATGGCTGAAGGGTCGGTGCCAGGAAAGCTGGCGCAGCCGAACATAACCTCTATCCGGTGTTCTGCGACATAAAGCGCAAGCGCCTTCCACAGCAACTGCAGCACAGGGCGTTGGCGATATTCGCGCAGCACGCATGAACGACCCAATTCGAGCAGTGGCACGCGCGAAGCGAGCAATCTATCGATGTTGAATTCGCCGCTACTGTAAAACGGACTCATGGCCGGTCGCGCATCGCCGCGGAGCAACCGATA
>CBAAAD010000369.1:0-1578 GCA_964658785.1 uncultured Methylobacterium sp. | reverse complement strand
AAAGCACACGCTTCGTCAGTCGTCAGGTCGAACCGATGTCTCGCGCGGTTGTGCATGGCTATGTATCGGCAGTGTATGAGCCCCATTCATAGCAAAGAGGCCGCCTTTACCAAGTGAACGCGGCACGCGAACTACGGCATTGACCCATATGGCGGGCTTCTATTGACTGATATGGCGGGCTTGTCTCGAGGCTGTTCCATGCCGCAAAACCGCATTATCTGGTCGACGGCTGGTAAAAAGACTGGGCCGAACGTCGTTCACAGGCCGTCATGTCATACCCATGCGGAGGGACAGCGAGGCCATGATCCATAGCGTGCCGGTCAGCATGATGGACAGAATCAGGGCGGAGAATATCAACAGCAAGAGATCTTCGCGCTTCTGCCGGAAGCTGATATGCAGAAAGAAACGAAAGTGCACGACGATTTGTGCCAGTGCGAATACCCCGATGAAAGCAAGCAGGGCAAGCGGCGTCATGGCGCTCCACTTCACGATGGCGAAGGGCACAATCGTGAGCACGAGCGCCAAGCCAAGGCCCCAGACATAGCTGAGGAATTCCCGGCGTTCCTGCGCTTTGAGATCGGCTTTTTCGTTACCCGATGGCATGCATGCACCCCGGTAGATAGACGACTGAAAAAATGGCGATCCAGATGATGTCCAGAAAATGCCAGAACAGCGCCAACCGCATGATGCCGAGCTTGGCCTTGGTATCCACACCGTAGCGCACGAGCTGGCCCAGCAACGCAATCATCCACAGGCACCCTGCCGCTACATGCAGCCCATGCAGCGGCACCAGGTCGAAGAACGCCGAAAGAAATCCGCTGCGCGTGGGCACGCCACCTTTAGCAGCCATGCTGGCGAAGTCGTGCAGCTCCACGCTGATAAAGGCCAGCCCTAGCAGCAGCGTCACCAACAGCCAGGCAACCAGACGTCGCTCGCTATGCCGATATTTCATCGCCAGCGATGCCATGCCGAAGGTGAAGCTGCTCGCCAGCAGCAGCAGGGTTTCGACGAACGTGCTGGTGAGGTCGTAGAGCTGCGAGGCGCCGGGCCCACCGGCGGTGGCGCTCAGCGACGTGAGGTACGTGGCGAAAACCATGCCAAAAATAATGGCATCGCTCATCATGAACACCCAGAAGCCGAACATCAGCCCTTCGGCCGCCGCATCGTCTTTGCCGTGACCAGGGCCTAGATTGAGTCCAGGATGTTTGGCGATGCCGTCACTCATTGTTCGGCGCCCGTATCGATCGGCATGGCCAGCCCCTCATTGGCAGAGGTCGTTTCCTTGTCGCGCGCTATCGGCTCGGCGCGCGCCACGGCATCCATCCAATGCTGATGCTGGCGGCGCACTTCTTCCGCAGTCACGACGCGCGAAGTGTTGCGGGCAAAGCCACGAACGATCATCGCGGTGATTACTATCGCGCCGAAGATGATCACCATCCACCAGATGTGCCACACCAGCCCGAAGGCGATGGCGAATCCCGCCGCGCCGAGCACAGGCCCCAACGCGCTGTTTCGGGGAACCTCGATATCCTCGAACGGCACGGCCGCTGTGTAGGCCGCCCCGCTTTCCTTCATCAC
>CBAAAD010000368.1:0-3689 GCA_964658785.1 uncultured Methylobacterium sp. | reverse complement strand
CAATCTAAAATCGCTGGACCAGCTGCCGCCGCTGTCGGAAATCCGCGACATGGAGGATCCGCAACTGCGCTTCGAACAGGAGCCGCTGCCCGCGCGCATTGCGCGCGATCTGCCGATCGATCCCGATGGCGATGAACCGGCGGAATCTGCAGCCGAATCCGACAATAATGACAGCAACAATATAACCGAGCCGGCCCTCGATACCGCCGATCACCACGAAACGAATCCACCTGACGCCGACGCCGATCCGTCGCACGCTTCCACCGAATCAAACGAACACCGCTCCGAAACGAGCGAGCTGGACAAGAGCAAACCTTCTACTGCCGATGAGGCAGCGACCCCTGCGGACGTCGAATCCGACGACGCCGATCAAGATACCGAGGAGTACCGCGCATGACTGCGCCGCAAAAATCCGTTCTATCCCTGAAGCGCGAACCGCGCAACGAAGCTGAAGCCGCGCTGGAAGAGCGCCTGCACAAGGTGCTGGCCAACGCCGGCCTGGGCTCGCGTCGCATGCTCGAATTGCGCATTCAATCCGGCGAAGTCGAGTTGAATGGCAAGCCAGCCGAAATTGGCACCAGCGTGCACGCCGGTGACCGCGTCGTTATCGACGGCAAGCAGTTTGTCGTTGCCACCGACAATCGCGACGATACCGAAGTACTGGTGTATCACAAGCCTGAGGGCGTGCTGACCACTCGCGACGACCCTGAAGGCAGGCCCACGGTGTTCGAACAGCTGCCACGCCTGAAAGGCGCGCGCTGGGTCGCCGTCGGCCGTCTCGACATCAACACCACGGGTCTGCTGCTTTTGACTACCGACGGGGAGTTGGCCAACGCGCTGATGCATCCCAAAAGTGGCCTTGAGCGCGAGTACCTCTGCCGCGTCCACGGCGAAGTGCCGGACGAGATCATTGAAAAACTCAAAGCCGGTGTGGAGCTGGACGACGGCCCCGCGCGTTTCGACGACATCGCCGTCATCAGCCGCGGCGGCAGCCACAGCTGGTTCCGCGTGGTGATACGCGAAGGCCGCAATCGCGAAGTGCGTCGTCTTTGGGACTCGCAGGGCTTCCTGGTCAGCCGCCTCAAGCGCATCCGTTACGGCAGCATCGAACTGCCGCGTGGCCTTCGCCGCGGCGACTGCGAAAATCTCGACGAGGCGGCCGTAAAGCAGCTTCGCCAGACCACCGGCACCAGCATGCCGCAGCCGGTGCTAACGCTTAGCCCTGTGCTGCACCAGCGCCGCGCCAACCGCAGCGTGACGGAATATCGCCCTGAGCGCGGCAGCAGCAGCGCATGGACCGCCAGTCAGGACGAAGGCCGCGAATTGCGCGCCTACGACCGTATCCGCGAAGAGCCGACGCGCGGGCGAAAGCCGCCTAACCGCAGCGGCAAGGAAGTCAACGGCAACGTCGTCCGTCCAGAGCGTGGCGCCGGCGGCGCGCGCGGCGGCAAGGGTCGACGCGTAGCGCCAGGCCAGGAGCTGCCGTCGGTGCGCACCTGGTTTGCCGGCGAAAGCCGTGAGGGCGCCAGTGCTCGGCCCGGTGGTCAGGGCCCACGCGGGAACGGACCAGGCGGTGCGGCAGCAGGAAATCGTCGTCCCGCCGGTGGCAAGCCTTTTGGTGCGCGCCCGCCAGCGGGTGAAGGCCGCAGCAGCGGAAACCCGTACAGCGGATTTGGCGGCGAGTCCCGCGGAAACACCAGCCAGAACGGCAACCGCAGCCCTTCCGGCCGGTCCGCGCAAGGCGGCCGCCCGCAAGGCCAGGGAAATGGCAACCAGGCCAACGGCAATCAGGCGTACGGTAACGGTAATGGACGTCCAAACGGCCAAAGCGGCGCTGCGCGTCCGCAGGGCTCCGGCCGTCCACAAGGTCAGGGCGGCAACCGTCCGCAGGGCGCCGGGCGACCGCAAGGCCAAGGCGGCAATCGCCCGCAAGGCGCCGGCCGCCCGCAGGGCCAGGGTGGCCCAGGTGGTGGACGCCCACCCGGACGCGGTGGTAATCGCGGCGGCAATCGCTGATTTCAACCGAGATAAAGCGCAAAAAGAAGCCGCCTGATGGCGGCTTCTTTTTTGGGGATCTAATTAGGCGTTACTGTTTCAATGCCCCGATCGTCGCGTCATCCAACTGACCGGTCACCGGCAGACCGCGAATTTTTTGGAACTTGCTGATCGCCGCTGAAGTCCCTGGGCCTGGGCGACCATCGATCTTGCTTTTGTACAAACCCAGATCAGCGAGCTTTTGCTGCGCATCGGCCAGCGTAAAACTCGCAGCGGCAGTTGTTGCGCCGTCAACGGCAAGCTTTCCACCTGTGCCAAGGCCACCGTCCACCTTCTGCGGGGCATAGGCGCGCACGGCCTGCACCATCTGGTTATAGGAGTCCAGGAAAGCCGCAGCAATGACTTTGCCTTCCGGTGTTTTGCTGTATGCGTTCGCCGCTGCGCCTGCGCTAGCGCCAATGCCCAAAGCACCAAGGCCAAAGTCGGTATTTTTTGCGCTGCCCTGTGAAGCCGCAACCTGCACGCTGGAGCGCGTGTCGGTCAGCGTCAGCGTAGTTGATGCTTCACTCGTTTTCATGGAGCCGGCCACAGCGCCCAGCACTGCGCCGAACCCACCGGGGACAAATCCTGCGGCAGCTCGGGCACCGCCGGTATCCTGCGAAAACTGGATCGTTGGCGTCACCACATAATCTGCGGCTACCATCTGGCCTTTGCCCATATTGCTCTGGTTACGCAGCTCACCGCTGGCTCCCAGGCTGCGTTCCTGCATCATATTGTTCATCGCGCGACCGCGATCAACGACGACGAAGCAGTTGCTCTGCTGGATCATCAGGCGAATGAGCGGCGTCGTGGCAGGCAGGTGATATTGACTGGTAAGAACGAGGTACCACGATTCGTTGGTGTCCTCTTCTACCGCAATGGTGCCCATTGTGTGCGGGCAATGCTCAAGCGTCGTCGCGCTATTGGCGCTATTGGCGCCGCCGGCCGAACCACCGACCGGATTCTTGCCACCGCCGACGGCCATGTCGGCACAACCGCCCAGCAAGAAGGCAGAACTCACAGCCAGCGCAAGCAGGCCTTGCTTGAAAGAATCAATTCTCATGACAGCTCCCTTTTTTATGATGGGTGAAACGTGAAACCACTGGGTCTTCAAACGTGAATTTGCATGGTCAAATCGAGCTTTACTGGTATTCCACGCAGGGGCAAACACCGTCGCAGAAAACGGCTGCCGTGAAGGCTAAATAATTGAGCTGGCCGCGCGAGTCACGGCGAAATTTTTCCGCGCTCGCATCGCTATCAGACGACCAACAAATGAAATGCCGCTGCAGCAAAAGCCAAGTTGCTGGACATTCGCGTTTCTCGGGCGTACCAAAGCTGGCCTTCTAAAAAAAGAAAGGTGTGAACTTGTGTGGTGCGTCCCTTGAGCAACATACGTTCATTCCATTGATTAGCGCTACCAACTTCCCTTGCGGACGACTTGAACGTCCACCTGACGCTTTGCTGAATCTGTGTTTCGAGGAGAAGGCTAAGTTAAAAATGTCGTAGAGATCAAGAAAAAACTTCAGCTTTTTTGAGGTTTTTGCGAACCAAGTCCGTGCGGCGTAGAGGCCTACATCCACACCGGTAAATGCCCTACACGTGTGTATGAAAACGACTACAACGTGAGACTAAACTCGTCCGCATCCATCCATGCC
>CBAAAD010000367.1:0-3691 GCA_964658785.1 uncultured Methylobacterium sp. | reverse complement strand
AATCGCCGCGACGTGGCCGGCTGAAAAAAAGCCAGCCCGATCCGAAGATGGGGCCCAGGCCGATGAGGGTCAGGTCGACCAGGCTCAGCTGCCTTTGAAATTTCCCCTGATGTGGCATGCGGCTCTCCGGATTTTTCGATTCAGCTGTTACGGCGAAGGTGCGGCATATGGTGAATGGCCGCCGCCGGCGATGAACTGATCGATGCGCGCATTGAGCACCGGCAGCGGCACCGAGCCCGTCGACAGTACGGCATCGTGGAACGCGCGAATGTCGAACTTCTCGCCCAACGCTTTTTCGGCGCGCGCGCGGTCGTCGCGGATGGCCATTTCGCCCAGGTAATAGGACAGCGCCTGCGCCGGCCACGCAATGTAGCGATCCACTTCGGTGTCGATTTCGTGCTCGGCCAGTGCGGTGTTTTCGCGCAGATAATCGCGCGCCTGCTGGCGCGTCCAGTGCAGGTGATGCAGGCCGGTATCCACGACCAGGCGCGCCGCGCGCCAGGCCTGATAACTGAGATAACCGAACTGCTCGTAGGGCGTGTGATAGATGCCCATCTCCTGCCCGAGGTATTCGCAGTACAGCGCCCAACCCTCGCCGTACGCCGAGATATAGCTGTAGCGGCGAAAGTCTGGCAGGCCGGTGGTTTCCGCTGCCAGCGGCATCTGCAGCGCGTGACCCGGGGACGACTCGTGCAGGGTCAGCGCCGGCAGCGAATACAGCGCGCGCGCTGGCAGGTTGTAGGTGTTGACCAGATAGACGCCAGGCCCGCCGCGGCCGGCGGTGTAGACCGGCGCAAGGTCAGGCGGCACCG
Source organism: uncultured Methylobacterium sp. (assembly GCA_964658785.1). Lineage (GTDB taxonomy): Bacteria > Pseudomonadota > Gammaproteobacteria > Xanthomonadales > Rhodanobacteraceae > Rhodanobacter. The sequence continues at coordinate 2,879 of CBAAAD010000367.1, read as the reverse complement.
GTTCAATCGCAAAGCGCCGCCGCGGTAGCCGGCCGATATAGTTGCCGATCTTGCCGTCGACCTGACTTGCGATCCACGCGGCATCCTTGAGCAGTTCCTCCGGCGTCTTGGCATAGAACTGCGGGTCGGTGCGCAGAAACTGCAGAAAGTCGGCGAAGCTGCCCTTGAAGCCGGTCTGCTTGATCGTATCCAGCATCTGCTGATGGATGATCGTCATCTGCTGCAGGCCCAGCGCGTGGATCGCGTCGGGGCTCATGTCCAGCGTGGTGTATTCGAGAATCTGCGCGCGGTAGAACGCCTTGCCGTCCGGCAGGTCCTCGGCCGCGGTATCGGTGCGCGCTTGCGGGATGTACTCCTTCTGCATGAAACCGAGCAGCTGGGTATAGGCCGGAATCACCTGACCGTTGATGGCCGCCAGCGCCTCGGCGCGCAGCGCGGCCTGTTTGGCCGCGGGAATGGTGGCGGGCATCTGCAGGAACGGCGTGTAGAAAAGATTCTTTTCACCGCCCGCGGCGATGATCTCGCTGATCGACGCTGTGCGGCCCTGCAGAATGATTTTCGGCTGGCTGAAGCCGCGCGCCAGACCGAGCCGCATATTGGCGGTCTCCTCGGCAAAGTAGCGTGGTACGTCGCGCAGCTTGCCCAGGTAATCGCGATAGCTTTTGCTGTTGGTGAACGTGGCTCGCGCGGTAAAGCCCAGATCGCTCCAGAAGCCCGAATCGCTGTTGAACGGCATCTGCCAGGTCTTGAAGCGCTGATCGCTCAGCAGCACGCTGATCTGCTGCCTGTACACGTCGTAGTTGACCTGATCGTCGCCTGACAGCTGGCTCCGCGGAATCGCGTCGAGCGTTGCCAGCACCCTGGCCCAGTAGGCTTCGCGCATCGCCTGGGTGGCGGCATCGACCTTGGGCAGATGGCCGGCGGCCTTGGCCGGGCCGTTTTCGTCGTCGGCGCCGGCAAACTGCAGCTGGCGCCACTGCCACTCGCGCGCGTACAGGTCGTGGAAGCGCTTGTCTGCCGGATTCGCGTTGCCGGTCGCATTCGCCACATCGGCGGGCGCATGCATCGGTTGGGGCGCGGCGTGCACGGTCGACACCATTACCATGCAGCTGCTTAGCAACAGCTGCAGGCCAAGGCGGCAGCGCATCAGTGTTAGCGGCATCAAGACACCCCGGCAGTCATGACGTAGCGATGGGCCGCATGGTGGCTCCCCATCAGGTGAGACGTCCATACTCCCGGCTGGCTGCTGGGGCGTATAGAAAGCATTGTGCCCGCATCGTGCGGAATTGAGCATAGTCGCCGCGCCGGTGGACAGCGGCGACTATCCAGGTCATCCCGCGGTCGCGAAGGGCGTATCGATGGCCGGCGATGGCTCGGTAAACCATTGCGCGCCGTTTTCGGTCACGTAGAAGTGGTCCTCCAGCCGAACACCGAACTCGCCCGGCACCACAATCATCGGCTCATCGCTGCAGCACATGCCCGGCGCCAGCGCCGTCTGGTTGCCGCGCACCAGATACGGCGTTTCGTGGATGCTCATGCCGCAGCCGTGGCCGGTGCGATGGGGCAGCCCGGGCAGCCGGTAGTCCGGGCCCAGACCAGCGGCCTCCAGTATCCGGCGCGCGGCGGCGTCGACGTCGGCGCAGGCCACGCCGGGCCTGACGGCGTCGAACGCCGCACGCTGGGCCACCTGTTCCAGCGACCAGATTCTGGCCTGCGCCGCGCTGGGCTGGCCAAAGATGTACGTGCGCGTGATGTCCGACTGATAGCCTTCGACGCTGCACCCGGTGTCGATCAGCACCAGCTCGTTTTGTTGCAGCTGCTGCTCGCCGGGTATGCCGTGCGGAAACGCCGTCGCGTAACCGAACTGCACGATGCAGAACGTCGAGCCGCCGTCAGCGCCGAGCGCACGATGGGCGCGATCGATGAAGCGACGGACCTCGCCGGTGCTGATGCCTTCATGCATGAGGCCCGCGGCCAGACGATGGACCTGCAAGGTCATCGCCGTGGCCTGACGCATCAGCGCCAGTTCGGCTGCCGATTTCTGCATACGGCAGCCGTCAACGATCGGGCTGCCGTCGACCAGCTCGCAGGCACCGAGCACCGTGCGCAGGCGCTCGTAAATGAGAAATGTGGCGGCCGGATCGAGCGCCAGCCGGCGGACGCGGTGGGCCGCGACGAGATCGGCGACATGCTGCTGCGGGTCTTCGTGCTCCTCCCACAGCCGCGTGCGCGCCGGAATCTTCAGCGCGTGCTGCAGCGAGCCGTCTTCGAAGGCTGGGCACAGCACGAACGGATCGCCTTCCAGCGTCAGCAGCATGGCGACCAGTCGCTCGCTCGCGCCCCACGAGATGCCGGTGAAGTAACGCAGCGACGCGCCCGCGGTAATCAGCAGGGCCTCGTCGCCGCGCTGGCGCATCAGCCGGCGCGCCTGCTCCAGCCGCTGCTGATATTCCTCGGCGCCGATCGGCGCCGCCCGCTGTGTCCACGGCGCGAGAGCGGCTTCCGCTTCGTCGAAGGAGAGCCCGCCGATCTGATTAGTCGATGAAGGCTGCGCGCTCATGCAAGGTCACCGATATGGCGTTCGGTCCACTGACCATCCACGCGCCGCTGGATGCCGGCTGCGTTGTGATCGCGCAGTTCCACCGGCAGCAGCGCGTCGGGGATGTTGTCGTAACTGTGCAGGGCGGTAAAGCGATGGATCGCCCCTGGCATGCCTACCGACGTAAAGCCCGGATGACCGGTGCTCGGAAAGGGCCCGCCATGATTCATCGCGGGGCTCACGGCCACGCCGGTAGGCATCTTGTTGGCAATGAGTCGACCCACCTTGCTGCGCAGAACCGGGGCGATGGTGTGCCAGGCAGCATCGTCACTGTCATCGG
>CBAAAD010000366.1:0-3699 GCA_964658785.1 uncultured Methylobacterium sp. | reverse complement strand
GAACCTGCAGTTTCATGACGGGACCTATCTGCGTTGTTTGAGGCGGCGCCGACGTGTCGACGACAGTCGCCGCCTATAGTCTGGCGATGAATTGTTCCACCCGGGCAAGCGTTGGCTGCAGGTTCGCAAGAACGTCGTTGATCAACGCTTCGTGGCGCCGCCACTTGTCCGGCGAAGGCTCCGATACGGTGAACCTCGACAGCGGCAGCGCGCCCTCGATCGGGCGATCCCACTCGAGCCCCAGTGCCGAGCATAACCGACTCATTTCTGCCGACGGACTGGCCACCAAGTCGTCATAACGCACCGCATGCAGGCGCTCAGCGGGAAGCGCTGAAAGATCGTCCAGCAGCGTGGCTGTCGTGGTTTCCCACTGTGCGGCAACGACCTGCTGCAACGGTCGCCCGATCAGGTTCTGCCAGCCCGGCACGAGCAGCAGCGACCACGATGGCTCGCCCCAACCGGGAAGTTTCGGATACGTGCGAAATCGTCCGGACTGCCACGCCTCGATCATGCTGCTCAGCGTTTGACGTATGTCGCGATGCAGATAGACGAAGTGGGCATCCGGAAAAATGGTTGCCAGAAACGGAATGCGCAGCGCGTTCTTTGGCGTTTTTTCCAGCATCCGCACGGGAAGGTTCAGCGATGCGTTGCCCTCGCGGTCGCGCAGCTCGGCCAGAAAACGCTCGCGCAATGTTTTGGCCAGTTCGGGCGTTGCATCCGTGGCATCCAGCCGGTTCGACACAAAGTCGCGATTGGCCGGATGCAGCGCCGGAATGCCTTCGATCAAGGCATGGCTTTCCTGACCGATCGTGAAAAGGTCGCGCGCCTGCGCCAGCGTCTCGAACAGCAGCGTCGAGCCCGAGCGCGGCGGCGAGATGATAAACACCGGCCGATCAAAAACCGCATCGCGCTTTTTGACGACTGCCGTGACCTGGGGCGAATCGGGCTTGCGCGGCTCGTAGGCACTCAACGCAGAGCCTTTGTCGGCCAGCGCCACGTCCAGCAGCATGGGCTTGAGGATATTCAGCACCTTGGCGCCATGAACGGCGCGAAGCGCCGGTGCGGCTTCAAGCATCGCTTTTTCGAAACGGTCGAGCGCCCCGCGGTAGCGCGGCCAGCCCGCGCGATCGGTGCCGTACTGCGCCCACAGCGCCTTCCACTGGGTCATGAGCTGCGAGGAGATGGCCTGCGCCGGCGCCAGCTGTTCGTTGGGTATCACTTCGCCAAACAGAAAAATCAGATGGCTCTGCAGTTCCCAGGGCGTCATGACCTCGGGCACGTTGACCGATTCGAAGGTCAGGTCCGGAAAGTGGTTATTCACGGGAACGAGGGATTCGGCGTGCCATCCGTCGAACGTGCCGTTTCCGGGCGCGCGGCCACGATGTACCAGGTTCCAGAAATCCTCGCTGCCGACCGTATCGGCCACCAGATGGATGCGCTCGTCATCATGCCCGTTGATGACCCGGTGGTTGCGCCAGGTATCAAAAATCCAGCACTCGCCGGCGGCCATATTGACCTCTCCCTCGCCGCAGATGAAGCGCACGCTGGGCCTGGTCACGATCGGCACGTGCACGCGCGTACGCTCGCGCCAGTAATAACTGATGTCCGCATGCGGCGTCACTTCGGCATGCCCGCTGAGTTTCATGAGGCGGGTGCGTCCCCATACGGCACCCAGCCGGTGCAGCACCTGAGTGAGGTAAGGGCACCGATCGAGATACGGTGTGGCGCCCATCGGCCCGTTGATAGCGTCGGTGTCGGGATCCCCGTGCACCGAAATAAGCGGCAACGCGAAATTGCCGGGGAAATTCTGCGGGTGTTTACGCCAGCAGCTGTCATCCAGCGCTTGGATTTCCGCGGCAAGCGCAGCGGCATCAAACTGGCAGGGCAGCTGGACGAAGGGAACGGAAAGTTTCATCAACAGGCCCCTGAGCACGGCGACATGACGCCGGGCTCATACTACGGAAGTTGGCGGCTGTTGGGCGACGCCATGTGTCCGTTTGGGGCGTGTTTCGTTGCTGCCGGCGCACACGCCTGGCAACGCTAATGAAATGCTGAAAATCCCACGCGCCGCTTGCGCGTGGGAACGCGCGCAGGCTCAGCTCACGCGATAGGCGCGCAAAAACGTGGCCACGCCAGCCCGCGCGATCGTTTCGATTTCCGCAGCAGCGGTGTCGGGGCACTCGTCGCAAGCGCACAGCCGGCGAAGCAGCAAATCACCCTTGATCAGCGACATGAACTGGATCGCCGCGGTCTTCACGCAGGCAATGTCCAGCACACCATCCTCGACCGCGTCTTGAAACAGCCGCTCCATCAGGCGGTGATTGCGGGCCGGACCTTCTTCCCAGAGGAGCTTGCCGTAGCGAGGGTTGCCCTGGCGGCAGTCGCTGAGAATCGCGCGAAACGTGCCAATACTGTCGGTCTGGCAATCGATCAGCATGTGCGCGTTCGAGATTCTTTTCAGTATTTCGCCGATATCGATCTTCGGATCGTAGGCGTAGATTTCTTCCGGCAGCCAATCCTGCACGCGAGACCGGATCACTTCGCGGAAAAGGTTGTCCTTGTCGCCAAAGTGGCTGTAGACGGTGAGTTTGGACACGCCGGCATCAGCCGCAATCGCATCCATGCTGGTTCCAGCAAACGCATTGCGCACGAACAGCGCTTTGGCGGCCGCGAGAATCGCCGCACGCTTCTCCATATCCTTCGGGCGACCCGGCCCCTGAGGTTTGATTTGCGCGCTGATACTCATGCCCGCACCTTCACAAATGATGATTCGAGCTTTATTATACGCAACGGTTCAATTATTTTCCAAATCACTTGTTTCATAGCGTTCAGGAGTGGCGGCGGTCCATAGCCACAACCGTATCGTGTGACGACAGTCAGCCACTTGCGGTGACTTCCGGCACTTCGAGGCGCGCATGACAACCGGCAGGCTGCGACTGTACCTGGCCTACGTTGTTGAACTCGCGCTGCTGCAATTATCCTTTTCCACCTCATTTTTTGATCGACACGGGATACGAAGACGATGGCAATGAATTTCGATCAAGCACGGCTGAACATGGTGGAAAATCAGGTGCGTCCCTGGGAAGTGCTGGATGGTCGGGTACTCGACGTCATCAGCAAGGTGCACCGCGAGGATTTCGTCGCGGCAGAGCATCGCCAGCTGGCTTTTGCTGATCTGTGCCTGCCGCTTGGCCACGGCGAGGTCATGATGAAGCCGGTGGTGGAGGGTCGCGTGCTGCAGGCGCTGGCGCTGAAGCCGACCGACCACGTGCTTGAGATCGGCACCGGTTCCGGATTCCTCACCGCCTGCCTTGCCAGCCTGTCTGCCAAGGTCACCAGCGTGGATATCCATGCGGACTTCACCATTGCCGCCGGCAAACGGCTGCAAAACGCCGGCATTGGCAACGTCAGTCTGATCACCGGTGAAGCCGTCGAAGCGTGGCAGCCCGAGGGGCTGTTTGATGCGCTGGTGGTCACCGGCGCCGTGTCTTCCATACCCGCACGCTGGCTGAGCTGGCTGAAATCCGATGCACGCGCGCTGGTTGTGTGCGGCCAGTCGCCGGTGCAGCACGCCACCTTGCTTACCCACGAAGGCGCTGGACGCTATCGCGAAGAGACGCTTTTTGAAACCGATCTGCCGTATCTGACCCACGCCGAACCGCTGAAGCGTTTCGTCTTTTGATTCCGTTTCAGTGATTT
>CBAAAD010000365.1:0-3715 GCA_964658785.1 uncultured Methylobacterium sp. | reverse complement strand
GCCGAGCGCTCGGCCAGCGGCGCCTGCGCGATCAGCTCGGGCGGTAACTCGAAATCGAAATCGGACTTCTTCACGGTATGGGAGTTCTCGGAGCCGCTGCCGCTGGCAGAAAGACGACGCCACGTAGACAACGAAGCGCCTGCAGCGCGCCATTATCGCGCAGCCGAAGCCGTTCGTCTTTTAACTGCCCGATCAGGTCAGCGAACGCCTGCGGCGACGGCGCAAACCCCAGCCAACCAAAGCAGCCAGTACCAGCACGAAGGCGACAATTTCGACCGGCAGCCAATGCCGGACAAAATGCTTCGCCATGACGATGCGCTGATGCCGCAGCAGCTGCCGCGCGCGATCGAAATCCGGCGCTTGGCAATCGGCACCGAAATTATCGTTCCATTCCACGTAGGCGCCCTGCTTGATGTACCGCTGGTAATAGGCTTCCACGCGACGCTGCGCTTCTGATGGCCCGGTCGGCTTGGTATCGCCATATCCCTCATAGTGATCCTCGTAATCGGGCGGACCCTCGCGCATCCAGCTGGCCGCCTTGCACAGCACGGCCGCGAACGCCTGCGAGCGCGGCGGCAGCAGGTCGGCCGCGGCAACCGCCTCGTCGGCGGCGACATATCGGTAGTGAAAACGCCAGTTGAGCTTGGCCGCGCTGTCGGCAAAGCGCTGGCGCTCGCCGTCGGTGACAAAGGTCTGCGGCAGGTCGGCGGCCGAGTGTCCGCTGCCGCCCTGAAAGCCGCCGCCGTTGTCCAAGTAATCGGGGCCTTGCTGAAAGCCCAGCAACTCCATGCCGTTTTCGCGGGCGATCACGGCGGCGGCATAGCGCGCCTGCGCCTTGCCGATATCGGTCCAGGCGCTGTCGGCATGATGAAGGTTGCTGGCGTACTCGCTGGCCTTGGCGCGCAAATCGACGGTGCCGAAGCGCAGGTCGCCGCTGGCCGGAAAATAGGCCTGCGCCTCGTCGTAACGCTTCGCCCGCATCAGCCGACGCGCCAGCAGCCAGCGCAGGTTGTCGGCCAGCGTACCCGAACCGTATTGATGATCCTTGTCCTTGCTCGGGGCGGGCGCAGGCGTCGCGGCGGCGTGCGCGTCAACAAAAGCCTTCAGTTCGTCGACGGTGAGCACGCGCTCGGCGACATAGAACGTGTCGTTGCCGTAACCGACGCCGCCATCGTCGTCGGTATAGGTATTGCCATCGCCGCCCACGCGACTGGCCGTGGCATAGAGATGTTCCATCGCCTCGACGTATTCACCGCGCGCCAGCGCCAGCACGCCCTGCTCCCCGCCTATCAGCAGCACGTTACTCGGCTCGATCGCCGCCTTCGGATCGTTCGCGGTGGGAAAGGCTTTGGCGGCCTGCGCATAGGCAGCCGAGGCCGCAGCAAGATCGCCCTTGTGCAAGGCGAGCTTGGCCTCGACCCAGCTGGCCAGCGGGCCCGGCGCCTTTGCCGCCAGCGTTGCCGCCAGATCGTAACGCCCGCTGCGATAGGCCAGCGCAGCCAGCCGGTCGGCACCGGCGACATGATCGAGGCCCTGTTTTTCGATGGCCTGCACCAGTGCTGGCAACACCGCGTTGGGCTTGGCCGAGGCAGCGGTCGCCGCATCGCTGTCCGCGCCGTCGCCAACGCGAGCTAGCGCATACGCCACCAGCAGGCGCTGCGAAAGCGGACCGTCCACAAGTGCGGCAGCGCGGTCATCGTCGCGCAGCACGTTGTTGGCGAGAGTGGCCAGCGACTGCACGGCGCTGTCCGAACCGTGCCCGGCCTGCGCCGCGTAAAGCACGATCGCGTGCTTCAGGTCGGCCGCAGCGATGCCGGTGCCGCAGTCGCTATCGTCGACGTAAAGATTCGCCCAGCTGCACTGCTGTTTGCCGTTGTACAGATACAGCCGCGCCTCCTCGCCGAAGCTGGAGACGGCCAGGCCTTGCGCATCCGCGGCTCCCGCAACGGCGCGAGTGCGCGCCAGCTGAAACGCCTTGGCGGCCGCATCGCGCTCGCGCTTGAAAACCGCCGCATCGTTGACCGCGGCATGGGCGCGCTGCGCATGGATACGGCCCAGCGAATAGGCCGCCCACACCGAGCGCAGCGCCGCCTGGTCCGGCGGCAGCGCCAGCACTTTCTCGAAGCTGGCGATGGCCAGGTCCATTTTTGCCTGATCGGGTTTGTCGCACGCAGTGATCGCGGTGGTCGGAGCCGGCGCGGCCGCCGCCGTGCTGGCCTCGGCGGGCTTCGCCGCCGCGGCACACGCCTGGTTGGCAGCGGCATAATCCACCGCACCGGCCACGTACAGGCGCAGATCCTCCGGCAGGTCCTTGCCGTCGTCGTACGCCTTGCTGCCGTCTGCCGACTGCCGCAACGCCAGCACGCGCTGCCACTGTGCCGGCGTCAGACCTTGCGAAGCGGCGTCATCGGCGGACTTGGGCGCGTCGTACGGCGACGCATCCGACTCGTGCGCCTGCAGCTTGTCGGTGGCCGGCAGCAGATGCGCGGCTTCCCAGGCAAAGCTGTTCTGCGGCGTCGCCTTCAGCGTGGCATCGCGATGATCGAGCAGCTGACTGGGGAAATCCGGGCCGCACGCCCACACGGCGCCTACGGTAATCGCAGCGACAGCGCACACCACGCAAACCCCGTTACGGTTCCACATGCAGCTGCACTCCCTGTGTGGCGCAGCGCGCCCACCCCATGACCCGTTGCCCGTGTGCCCGCAGCAACCCCGGCTGCAGGCGTTCGATGCGTAGTGTGTCGCGACCGGCGTCCAGTGCATAGCCGTTGACGCCATCGGCCAGCGTGCAGCCCTTGGGCAGCAGCACCGCCGCCGGCAGCGGCTGGTCCAGCTCGCCCGCATTTTGCAGGATCAGATCGAGCGTGCCCGCCGTACTGCCGGGCCGCGCGCTGGCCGTCACTTCGCCGCGCAGCGGCTGCTGACGCATCACCGCCAGCCATGTCGGCAGGCTCCAGGCGCGATCATCGCTGGCGGTGGGCAGGCGGAACCAGACGATGCCGGACAGGTGCACCGGCCGATCGCGCCGCAGCCGCGCGAGAAACGCGGCGATCTCCTGCGGCGTGGCAAGCAGCTCCCGGCTGTCGTCGCCCGCATCCAGCACGCCGGCTTCGCTCTGTACGCTGACCAGATGGCCCTGGGTATCCCAGCTCACGCGGGAGCCATACGTCGGCAGCGCTACGCGAAACGGTTTATCGCTGCGCTGCGCGTAGTCGTCCACCCATTGCATTGCAAGCTCACCGTCGAACAGGCCCGCGCGCGGATTGCGCACGGCATGCACCTGCAACACCGACTCGTCCACTTGCGCCAGCACGGCTGCTAGGTCCGGCGAATGCAGCCATGCCGGCAACGCAGTAATCGACAACCTCACGCCTGGCAGCGCTGAGCGCAGCGCAGCGAGATAGTGCGCGTAGGCCGGCAGCCTCGCCGTGCCGCCGTCGTGATCGATCTCCAGCCCGGCGACGCGCATACCGTGCCCCTGCCAACTCATCCACAGTGCGACAGTATCGGCCAGCAGCAGCGCCTCATTCCACTGCACCAATTGGCCGTCTATACGCACAACCAGAACGATCGGCTTGCCGCTGCTCGACAGCGCGGAAATATCCGGATGAAACACCTGCAGCCGCCCAGCGCGATCGGTCTGCGCCGCCAGCACGCGCCACTGGCGAATATCTGCGGCACTGTCGCGCATCGCCTGCGTCACGGCCGGCGTCCA
>CBAAAD010000364.1:0-3726 GCA_964658785.1 uncultured Methylobacterium sp. | reverse complement strand
TATTCCGCTGGGTGGTTACAACGCCAATATCATTGTGCACCTGAAGCTTAAGCCGGATCAGAAGACGCGCGCGCAGCTGGCCACCTTCTTTGCTTCCGACGAGCACACCATCAACACATTGGGCATATCACTTGTGGCGGGTCGCAATTTTCGCCCTGATGAAATTACCGCCATCGGCCCCGACGACAAGATGTTTCCTCCAGGCGTCATTGTCACCCGTGCTCTTGCCGACAAGCTGTTTCCCGATGGTTCGGGTTTGGGCAAGACGGTTTATCTGCCGGATGGGCCTGCTGCGATCATCGGCATCCTCGCAAGTCTGCAGGGGCCCCTGAGAAATTCGAAATCCATGGACGGATTTACCGTGCTTGTCCCGACACACTATCTCGATCCAGAGGGGGTCACGTATCTGGTGCGGACCGACTCCACCGCCATGACACCGGTGATCACTTCAGCGCTGAAAGCGCTGCAAGAACGTCGCAGTACCCGCATCATCGATCCGAACGCCGGCGTCACCACCATGGCCCAGGTACGTGCCCACGCTTACGCAGACGATCACAGCGTAGCGCTGCTGATGAGTATTCTCAGCGGATTACTGTTGCTGGCGACCGCGGGTGGCATCGTGGGGTTAAGCAGTTTCTGGGTCAGCCAGCGGCGCAGGCAGATCGGCATCCGCCGTTCGCTAGGCGCGACAACGGGCGACATCCTTGGCTACTTCCATACGGAAAATTTTCTGATCGTCAGCGGCGGCATTATCCTCGGCGCGTTGCTCGCGTTCCTGGCGAACCTCGGCCTGATGCATGTCTATGAACTGCCGCGCATGCCCGTTTACGTGCCTTTGCTGGGTGCGCTGCTGCTGTGGCTGCTCGGGCAACTCGCCGTCTGGGGGCCGGCGCGGTATGCCGCCAAGGTATCGCCCGTGGTCGCGATTCGCACGGCGTGAATTGAATCGATCCGAGTTCCGTAGCTACCAAACCCGGTTGGAAACGCAGCCTCAAAAGTGTCTTTTCAAGCCGGAATACGCGTGGTGGGCACCAGCCCAGCTGGCGTGACGGCCACAACGCGCCCGCCCTGCGCAGGCGGTGTTTCATGTAATCCCATCAACCTGCCGAATGCAGGCAGCAGACCGCCGTGCTCACCGAAACGGAAGGCCGGCAGCCGATGCTTTTGCCATCCGTCGTGCAGCATGACGCCGGGATGGACGTGGCCGGCGAGGACATAGCAGCCCTCGATGGTGGTGGGTTCATGGCGCCGCAGGACGTTGTCCATGCGCAGCCTCAGTGATGACCTCGAAGCCAAGTCCGCTTTGCATGGAGCGCCGACACCGCCCTGGCAACCTTGGCATCTAACAGCCTCATGACGAGCCATTCGACGGGTAGGCATTCGCTCCCGCGGCGGCGCCTTGTTACTTCGGGTATCCGTCAGGTTGGTTTTACCACGGTACAAGCGGTCCTGTTTCTGGCTGATTTCGTGAATTGCCGGTCGAAGCTGTACAACGTGCCGCAGCGAGCGGCCGTTGCTGTGGCGAGGTGCAGGGCGTCTGCGATGTCCATGCCGTCGCGGAACCACTCCAGTGCCTGTGCGACCATGGCGGTCTCCGGTTTCGCGATGGACAGGATGTGATCCAGCGCTTTCAGCACATCGTCGCGACTCGCGTCGTAGACCGATTGCAGCACCCATACGGTTTCCTGCAACACCGTATTCAATAGCAGCACTCGCTCTTCACCTTGCAGCGCACGCAGGCTGGCCGCGGTCTGTTTCATGTCATCGTTCATGATCAGGCGAACGAGCACATTCGTGTCCATGGCAATCATTTCTCCTGACTCCGCCGATAGCGCTTGGCTGCCATGTTTCGCACGGCGGCTTGTATGTCGTCATCGGTTGCCACCGGCTTGCCTTTGGCCAGATGCGCCAGGCAACCCACTACGTCATTCCACGACGTTGCCTCGCGGGACGGCCGCGCCTTCAGCAACAGGCCATCGCCCGTGTCGATTACGTCGAGCTCCTGGCCAACGTCCCACTGATAGGACTTGCGCAGTTCCTTGGGGATCACCACCTGGCCCCGTGTGGAGACTTTAGTCGTTTCCATTATTGGCTCACAAGTTGTTTAGTAAGATTACGTATCTTACTGTAAGAGGGTAGTCCTTTCAGAAGCTGCCAGCGTGCACGTGGGGAGCTCTCATTTTTTACAGATCAGTTTGCAACCGGGACTAATCCCGCCGGTGTCACAGCGACAATGCGCTCGCCCGGCTTTTGCGGCGATTCATGCAGCCCCGTCAACGTGCCGAACGCCGGCAGCAGCCCGCTGTGTTCACCAAAACGAAAGGCCGGCAGGCGATGCTTTCGCCAGCCGTCGTGCAGCATGACGCCGGGGTGGACGTGGCCTGCGAGGACATAGCAGCCCTCGATGATGGCGGGTTCGTGGCGCAGCAGAATATTGTCGAGGCGCAGCGATTCGGGGATGACTTCGAAGCCGAGGTCGCGCGCGTCGAAGTGACGGTCGTGGTTGCCGGCGATGAGCGTCATGGTGATGGCGGCGTGGCGCTGGCGCCATGCGTTGACCTGCTGGATCCACGGCGCGTCGAGCGGCGCAGCGCCGTGCACCAGGTCGCCCAGTACGAAGACGTGCGTGGGCTGATAGTGCGCGATCAATGCATCGAGTCGGGCGAGGTCGCTGGCGGTCTGGCCGGTGGGCACGGCGACGCCGGCACGGCGCAGTACGGAGCCTTTGCCGAAGTGCACGTCGGTGACCAGCAGCGCTTTGTGCCGTGGCCAGTACATGGCGCGGTCGGCGTGCAGGGTCCAGCTGTCGCCGGCGAGGCGGATGCGTTGTTCGATCATCGGTCGGCGGCTTTTTCGAGGGTGGCCAGCATACGCTCGACGCGGCTTTTCCAGTCGTCCGCGTGCACGCCGCCGCGCAGGCGTTCCACCCACAGCGGAAACGACAGCGGCGTGAGGCGCGGCGGTTCGACGTACAGGATTTTGCCGCGCGCAATACGGATCAGGCAGTCGCGCAGGCGCGGGTAGTCGAGCTGCTGGTCGAGCACTTCGCGCTCGGCCTGCCACAGCAGCGGATGCTCGGGATCGTGCTGGCGCAGTACGTCGAACAGCAGGCCGCTGGACACCTGCAGCTGGCGCAGCGTCTTGTCCTGGCCGGGGTAGCCGTTGAACACAAGGCCGGCCACGCGCGCCACCTCACGAAACTGCCGCCGCGCCAGTTCGGTGAGGTTGATACTGGCGCGGATATCGCGACGCAGGCCCCACGGGTGCAGCAGCTGACGCATGGTCTCAGCATCAAGCGCGGGCAGCTTGCGCGCGGTGATGGCGAGGCCGTAGTCGTTGACCGCGTAGCCGTAGTCGGCCTTGGCGATCTGCGCCAGCCGATAGCCGAGCACGGCGGCCAGGCCTTCGTGCGCCAGACGGCCGGCGAACGGATAGACGAAGAGGTGCTCGCCGTCGCGCGTATGCGTGCGTTCGATCAGCACCTCGTCGACGTCCGGCAGGCGCGACTGCGCACGCTGGATTGCCAGCAGCGGATGCAATGCGCGCATCTCGGCTTCGGGCGCGTCGGGGTCGGCCAGGGTGCGGCGCAGTTCGGTCGACAGCTCGTTGGACAATGGCATGCGCCCACCCATCCAGCGCGGCACGCCACCCTGGCGATTCGGCGCTGGCCGCACGTAGGCATTCATGTCGCGCACGCGCACCAGCTCCAGATGCTTGCCGGCAAAC
>CBAAAD010000363.1:0-3742 GCA_964658785.1 uncultured Methylobacterium sp. | reverse complement strand
AACGTAACGATTCCCCTGCACCCGCGCTCTTCTGCCGGGCGTCAATCAACGCGCGCCGAGTCTGTCACGGATGCCGATGCCTGCAAAGCAGGTGCATCACCCGCCCGGCTCGCTAAGACGCGGGTTGGTGCCGGCTCACATACACGTGATAGCCGAGGCCGGTGAGCCCGGTCAGGGCGGCGGGAATCAGCAGCGTGTATTCCTGCAGCCAGCGGTAGGCCAGCCCACCAAGCAGACTACCCGCCAGAAAGCTGCCGATCAGCATCAGGCACAGCCGCAGGCGCAGCATGTCCGCCTTGAGACCGCGCAGCAGCTGGCCCAGCGCGATGCCCAGATCAGTAAACGTCCCCGACAGATGCGTCGTGCGCAGCACCGTACCGGAGTACGTGCTGGCCATCGCATTCTGCAAACCGCACGCAGCGGAGGCGGCATAAAGGCCCATATCCATTCGCGCATGCAGCAGCGGCACGGCGATAAGAAGCAAACCCGATTCCACCAGCAACGCGACGCCATATCGCCGGCCCAGCTGCAGGGTATGGTGCTGCACGATAAAGCCGCTGAGCATCGCGCCAAGCAGAAAGGACAGCAGCACCAGCAACCAGTGCAACCCATCGCCGAGGTCGGCACCGGCCACCGCAATGCCGAGCAAGGTGGTGGTGCCGGTCAGATGGGAAATCGCCTCATGGCGGAAACCCAGATAACCCACCGTATTGATCGACCCTGCAATACACGCCAGCAGACTGCCACCGAACCAGGCCCAGCGCGGCAGCTGGCGAATCATGCGCAGGGTCGACAGACGCTCATCGCGTCAGTCTTTCAGCGGCTGCGTGGTGATCACCGGCGCGTCGCCGATCACGTCGGTGCCCTTCGGTGGCACGAAGTTGAACGTGGATGCGGGGACGGCCGCATTGCGCTGCCATCCGGAGAAACGGATGTCGGTGGTGGAGCCGAGCTGATCGCGAAACGTCATGCGCGCCAGACCGTTGGCGTCGAAGCCTAAGTCGGCATAGTCGAACTGCGGGTCCTTGCTGGTCGATGTGAGCCGCAGCCACTGCAGGCCGTCGCGCTCGCCCTGCTCGCTCACCTTGAAATTTTTGTCGATCTGCTTGACGTCGGTGAGAACGGTCAGCGGGCTGTGCGCCTCCTCGCTGCTCTGCACGCGCACGGTGACCTGCTCGAGCTCCGGGTCGTAGATCCACACCCGGCTGCCGTCGGCGACGATGGTCTGCTTGTACGGGGTCAGCGTGTCCCAGCGAAACTCGCGCGGCGCTTCCAGCGCCAGGGTGCCGGCGCTGGTCTTGGTCGACTTGCCGTTGATGTCGGTCAGCGACTGGTTGAACTGCCCGGTCAGCGACTGCAGGTTCTGCGCAAACGCATCCAGCCGCGCGCGCGCCCCGCCGGCCGGCTCCGCGTGGGCCGCACCCATCACTCCCAAAGCGAGAGCGGCGGCGGATAGAACAAGGGTCAGGCGCTTCATGGAATTTCCTGCAACGATAAGTGGACGGGTCGACGCGCAGTTTGCGCATCGTCGACTTAATGGCAGCTAGTCTAAGGCGGCAGTCACGGTATCGATACTCGCGGCGACGGGTGATCAGCCCTTCCCGCAAGTCCTGCGCTTGTCGATAGGCTGGATAACCGTCCAAACGCACGTCGATCCGCCCGTTCACACCCACCTTCCCTCTGCATCGGCATGCTCGCTCCATGAATGAACAAACCACCAAACACCCTGAAATCTGGCTGATCCGCCACGGCGAAACCGAGTGGAGCCTGTCCGGGCAGCACACCGGCCGCACCGATATTCCTCTCACTGAAAACGGCCGACGCCAGGCCGAAGCGCTGCAGCCGGTGCTGGCAAAGCAGCCGTTCGACCACGTGCTGTGCAGCCCCCTTACCCGCGCTCAGGACACCTGCCGACTCGCCGGCCTGGGCGCTCAGATGGAACTGGAGCCGCGCCTGCTGGAGTGGAATTACGGCATCTACGAAGGCCGCAAGACGCAGGACATCCGCCAGCAAACGCCGGGCTGGTCGGTGTGGGATTCGCCGATGCCCGAAGGCGAGGATGTGGCGGCGATTCAGCAGCGTGCCGAGTCCCTGATCGGCCATCTGCTGACGCTGGACGGGCGCATCGCCCTGTTTGCCCATGCGCACATCCTGCGCGTGCTCGCCGGCTGCTGGATGGTCGACGATGCCCGTCTCGGTGCGCATCTGGTGCTGGGCACCGCGTCGATCAGCAAGCTCGGCTTCGAGCGCGACGAGCGCGTTATTACCCAGTGGAACGCGCTACATAGCTGAGCTCAACGCCGCTGCCCTCATCACAAGGCCTATCCATGCAACCTATTCGTACCGGCCTGATTGGCTACGGCGCCGGCGGCGCCACGTTCCACGCGCCGCTGATCGCGGTCGAACCGCGCCTGCGGCTGGCGCGCGTCGCGAGCAGCCGGCGCGAGGATATCGCCCGCGCCTTTCCCGAGGTGCAAATCGATGCCTCGCCCGAGGCGCTGATCGAAAGCGCCGAGGTCGATCTCGTGGTCATCGCCACGCCGAACGAAACCCACTACCCGCTTGCGTTGTCAGCGCTGCAGGCCGGCAAGCATGTGGTGATCGACAAGCCATTTGCCGTAACGGTGGCGGAAGCGGAAACGCTGGTCGCAGAATCGGAAACGCGCGGCCTGAAACTCAGCGTGTTTCAGAATCGACGCTGGGATGGCGATTTCCTCACCGTCACCGATCTGATCCAGCGCGACGTGCTCGGTTCGATCAATTATTTTGAATCGCACTTCGACCGCTTTCGTCCCGCCATCAAACAGGGCTGGCGCGAGGAGGCCAAGCCCGGCTCGGGCGTCTTCGTCGACCTGGGCGCGCATCTGATCGATCAGGCGCTGCAGCTGTTCGGCCTGCCGGAGGCGATCACCGCGGACATCGCGATCCAGCGCGAGCAGGCGCAGATCGACGATTACTTTCATGTCGTGCTGCGCTACGGCCGACGCCGGGTGGTGCTGCACGCCTCGACGCTGGCCGCGGCGCCGGGGCCGCGCTTCACCGTGCACGGCTCGCTGGGCAGTCTGGTGATCACCGGCCTCGACGGACAGGAGGCCGCCCTCAAGGCCGGCAAGACACCGAAGAGTACCGATTGGAGCAGCAGCACCTACACCTCAACGGCCATACTCATCCGCGCCGACGAAAAGGAAGCTATTGAAGTCGCTGCCGGCGACTATCCCAGTTTCTATCGCGGCATGGCCGCCGCCATCGAGGGCGAAGGCGACGTGCCGGTGCCGCCGCGCCAGGCGCTCGACGTCATGCGCGTTATCGAACTGGCGCAGCGCAGTGCAAGCGAAGGTAGAACGATCGCGCTTTAGCGGATTGCAGCGACAGCGGCATCGTCCTCATACGACTGTTCAGAGATCGGTGCGGCTGGCGCACTCGCTCGAGGAGCAGCATTCTGCGCGAAGCGCATCGAACGCCCTGACGAAGGCGGACGCACGGTCCATGCCTAGATAGATCCTGTCGACCGGTCGGACTACGCCATACATGCCTTCGACCTGCACCCGATGTTGCAAACGAAGGCACACGTTAGGCTGACCCGCGCCGGCGAGATTCAGATGCCCTCGAGCACGGTAGTTCACCGGCTCAGCGACGCGCTCTACCGCAACGATCGAATGCAGCGCAATCACGCGCTCATGCACGCGCAGACCGTGGCGCAGATACAGGTTTTGGCCATCCATCGATACCGGGCACACCTGAC
>CBAAAD010000362.1:0-3773 GCA_964658785.1 uncultured Methylobacterium sp. | reverse complement strand
GGCCGCGGCCGGACGGCAGCGGAAACAGCCGCAGACGCATCGCCCGGCGCGCCATCGGCGTCAGGCTCTTGTCCTTGCCGGCGCCGTAAATCAGCGTGGGGCGCAGCACCGTCCAACTGCAGCCGTGACGCGCGCATGCCGCCGCCAGCGCGGCCTCGCCGTCGCGCAGCTGGCGCGAAATTTCCCGCTCGGCAGGCACGCTGGAATCGCGCTTGGTTTCCGCACTCATCGAGCTGGTGGCGATCACGCGCGGCGTGCCGATCAGCGGGTTGTCCGCCAGCCACTGCGCCAGCGCCAGCAGCGGGCCGAAGCTGATGATCGCCGACAGCGGCGGCAGCTCAGGCACGGCATCGGGTAGCTGACCAAGCCGCCATTGCACCGGCGATGCGTCGCCTGGCGGATGCCGGCTCAGCGCAATAATCGGCTCGCCGCACTCGAGCAGACGCGGCAGCAGAAAATGACCGATCTGGCTGCTTCCCCCGATAACCAATACGGTCAAGGCAACTTCCTTTGGCGTGAAACCGGCATCATGCGCGGCTCACGGACTGCCCTGCAAACGCGCGGCCAGATCGAGCACGCGCGGCTGATTGGGCGACAGCTTGCGCGCCCGATCAAGCGACTGGGTCGCGCCGATGCGATCGCCGTTACGCAGCTGCTGGTCGGCCTGATCCAGCCACGCGCCGGCAAGCCGATCGCTCAATGCGCCTTGCGATGCTTCGCCCGGCGCCAGCTCGGCCAGATTGTCCAGCATCTGGCTGGCCTGTGCGAGATTGCCGTTGGACAACGCCTGATTGAACTGCTTTTCCACGATCACCGGCAGCGCCTGCAAACCCTGCAGCGCGGCGGCGTTGCTGCCGTCGATCACCAGCGCGTTGCGGTATAGATCGTAAGCGCTGTTGCCCGGCGGCAGCATGATGTCGCCACGCGCGGCAGCCACCTGCGCGCGCAGCACCAGGCGCGCGACGGCGGCACTTTGCTGCGGCGACAGCACGACCGGTGCGGAGGGTTCGACCGCGTCATCCGCGGTGGCATTGTTCGGATCGCCTGCCTGGGATGGCGCGCCCGGCGTCGAGGCGCTGTTGAGTCGCGCGCGCGCCGCCGCGAGATCGGCCGATTTCGGTGCCAGCACGGCGGCCTGATCGAGCAGCTGCGTGGCCTGGGCCGTGTCGCCGGCGTCGATGGCCGCGCTGGCCTGCACGGTGAGCGCCTGCGCCACCTTGCCGAGGCCAGCGTGCGCCTCGGCATTGTCCGGGTCGATGGCGAGTGCTGCCTTGTAGTGCGCCAGCGCGGTATCGTCGCCCTGGCCCACGATACGGCCGGCGCGAAACGCGTCGGCGCCCTGCCTGAGTTCGGTGTCCAGTGCGCTGTCGTCCTGCTTGCGCGTTTGCGCCTGCTGCGCGCGCAGCGCCGGCAGCGCGCCGCTGTTGGGCTGCAGCGCGGCCAGTTCTTCGACCAGCGCATTGGCGGTGGTGCTGTCGTTGGCGTCGAACGCCTTGTGCGCCTGGACCGCGAGCGCGTCACCCACCTGATCGAGACCGTGCGCGGCCACCGCGTTGTTCGGGTCGGCCTGCAGCAGCTGCTTGTACAGCGCGCCGGCGCCGTGCGGGCCGTCAAGCTTGCCGTCGGCCAGCGCCTGCTGCGCCTGATCGACCAGGTCGACGGTTTTCACCTGCGACGAGCCCTGAACCGCGCGCGCCTGCGCGATCTGCGCATCGAGCCGGTCGACGTCGCTGCCGCCTCCGAGCAGATCGCGGGCGGAGGCGGCCTGCTGGGCGGCCTGGTCGAGATGACCAGCCTGCAGCGCGGCGTCGGCCTGGGCCAGCTCGGCCTGCCCGACCTGGCGCAGGCCGTCGGCGGCGCGATCGTTGTCCGGCTGCAGCGCAACGGCCTGCTGGAAAAGTTCGCGCGCGCTGGTGCCGTCCTGGCCGTCCAGATGGCCGGCCTGCAGCGCCTGCTGCGCGCGGCTCAACACATCGTTGAGCTCGGTGTTGGGCAGTTTTCCGCGCAGCCAGCCCTGGTTGAGCCACGCCGTGGCGATCAAAGCAATAAGCACGAGCAGCAGCACCGGCAGCAGCCAGCCTCGCTTGCCGCCGCCGGACGGTTTGCGAGAGCGTGGTGGCGGGCCGCCAGGCCGAGGGCCGCGCGCTTCGACCTTGACCTGCGGCAGGCCATCGCTGGCCGGGCCGCGGGGCGAATCCAGATGATCGATGTCGCCGAGCGTGGGCTCGGTGCGGCGATGGGGATCGGCTTCGTGCTGGTCTCGACGTCCGCTCATGGTTCCGGGGTTTCAGGTGAATGGCGGCAGCTTAGCATCGCCCCGCAGGACCGATTCAGCTCGCAACGTCCAGCGTTCAGCTTGACAGGTAAGGGTTTTCAGACGCGTCATGTCAGAGGCCGCCAGCCGCGATCCGGCGCGGGTGACTCGCTACGCTGCACCCAAGCGCCGCGCGTCGACCACGTTGGGCAGCACGGTCAGTTTGCTCAGCAGGGTCGAGAGCTGTTCGAAGTCGCGCACGCGCAGCGTGTAGCGCATCTCCACTTCGCCGGTGCGTGCGAACAGGCGGCTGGACGAGGCGATGATGTGCGCACTGGTGTTGCTGATGATGCCGGTCACGTCCTTCTGCAGACCCTTGCGGTCGTAGCCGCGCACCTCGATGTCGATCTCGTAGGCCTGGTTGGCCGCGTTGCCCCAGCTCACCTCGATGACCCGATCCGGATCGGTGCGCATCAGCCGCGCCAGGCTGACGCAGTCGGCGCGATGCACGGACACGCCGCGCCCCTTGGTGACGAAGCCGCGCACCGCATCGCCCGGCAGCGGCTGGCAGCAGCGCGCCAGCGTGGTGAGCAGGTTGCCGACGCCCTCGATGCTGAGCGCACTGTGATCCAGCGACGACGGGCGCGCGACGTAAGCCGGCGCGACCGGCGCCGCCGGCGGCTGCGCCGCTTCCTGCAGCACGCGCGAAATCTGCCCGGGCAGCAGTTCGCCAAGCGCCAGCGCGACCAGCAGCTCCTCGTGGTTTTTCAGATGGAAGTGCGCCGGCAGCTTGGCGATATCCATGCTTGGCAGCGCCAGCCGCTTCATTTCGCGCTCGAACATCGTGCGGCCCACGGCCACGTTGGCGTCGTGCGCGATGCGCCGGAACCACGCCCGCACCTTGTCCTTCGCCCGCGCCGTAGTTAGGTAACCGTGATGCGGCGACAGCCAGTCGCGGCTGGGCTCGCCCAGTTTGGTGGTCAGTATTTCGACCCGATCGCCGCTCTGCGGCTGAAACGTCAGCGGCACGATGCGGCCGTTGACCTTGGCGCCGCGGCAGCGATGGCCGACTTCGGTATGCACCAGGTACGCAAAATCCAGCACCGTCGCGCCGTGCGCCAGGTCGAAAATCTCGCCTTTGGGCGTCAGCAGATAGACGCGGTCTTCCAGCAGCTCGCTGTGCAGGTCCGCGGCCAGCGCGCTGTCGTCTTCGCCGCGCGGTTCGAGCAGCTTGCGCATCCAGGCGATCTTCGCCTCGAACTCGACGTCGCTGCTGCCGCCCTCCTTGTAGCGCCAGTGCGCGGCCACGCCGAGCTCGTTGGCGTGATGCATTTCGTGCGTGCGTATCTGCACCTCCAGCGTCTTGCCGGACGGTCCGAGCACCGCGGTATGCAGCGAGCGGTAGCCGTTGGCCTTGGGCCGAGCGATGTAGTCGTCGAACTCGCCGGGCAAGTGCGGCCAGCGCGCGTGCACCAGGCCCAGCGCGGCATAGCAGTCGGCCACGCTGTCGACCAGGATG
>CBAAAD010000361.1:0-3781 GCA_964658785.1 uncultured Methylobacterium sp. | reverse complement strand
GTTGACCAGCACGTACGCCACAATGACCATCAGCATGCCCATGGTCAGCGCGCGAGGCAGCGTGCGCTGAGGATCGCGCACTTCGCCGGCCAGGTTATTGAGGTAGGTGAAGCCCGAATAGGCGAACAGCACCGGCAGCGCGGCGCTCATGAAGCCGGTGCCCTGATGCGCCGGATCGATGGCCAGCACCTGGCCCTGACCGGCGCCGGCGAGAAAAAGCCCGCACACGACCAGTACCGCCACCGCCAGCAGCTTCAGCAGGGCAAACAGGTTCTGGATCCGCGCTCCCAGCTTCAGGCCGAACAGGTTAAGGCCGGCGACAAACACGAGTGCGCCAACGGTCAGCGGCAAGCTCCATGCCGGCGACAGGCCGAAAAGCGTGCTGGAATAACTGGCGAAAATCTTCGCCACGAAAGCAGTGGAGCCGGAATAAATCACCAGCAGCATGGTCCAGCCGAACAAAAAACCGGCCAACGGCCCGAATGCCTCGCGCAGATACACATAGCTGCCGCCGGCATGCGGCCGTCGCGCACCCAGCTCGGCATAGCACAGCGCACCGATCAGGGTGAGCAGGCCGGCCCCGACCCACAGCAGCAGCAGCGTCAGCCCTGAATTCGTACGCTGCGCGACGATGCCCGGCGTGAGAAAAATGCCGCCGCCGATAATGCCGCCCACCACGATCAGGGCGGCATCCCACGGGCGCAGGCTGCGCTGATAACCCGGCTCGGCGGTCGGCATGAGGTGCTAGGTCCTTGATGATGATTCCGCATGGTGGCGGCATCGCGGCGCGGCGCGCAATACCGGGTGTGCCTTACGGCACGGATTCCCTAAGTTGCGCGACTTTGCAAAAATGCGCCGTCCGCATGCATGAGGCAGCGGACGGGGAACACCAAAACAGGGGAAATCATGAAGAAGCAGATGCTATCGATCGCCGTTGCCGGCGTGCTTTCGGCTGCCTCGGGCAGCGTATGGGCTGCCGACCCGGGGACATTTTTCATCAACGGCAATCTCGGCCAGTCGTCGTATCACGAAAGTGCCTTGACCAATAACACCGACACCAGCGGCTCCATTCGCGGCGGCTATGTGTGGCAGAGCGACGTCGTCGATTTTGGCGTGGAAGCCGGTTACGTTGATCTGGGCACGGCCTCGACGCAGTTGACGTCGGACTTGCCTGGCCTGAGCGAAAAAGTCAGCGTCAAGGCGAGCGGTCCGCTGCTGGGTATTAACCTCAAGTACAAATTCCAGAACCACATGTTCGTCGAAGGGCGCGGCGGTCTTTTTCACTCGTCGGTGAGTGTTGATGTCGCGAACTATGGCTCGGAGCGCTTTCACGGCAACGGTGGTTATCTTGGTGCGGTGGTGGGCTACGACTTCAACGAGCACTTCAGCCTGGGTGCGGCGTACGACGCCTACCACGCGCGCATCAACAGCGACAACGTGAAGGGCAACAGTAGCATCGGCGTGTTTTCCGGCTTCGCCGAATATCGCTTCTGAGTCGCCTCGTTCGTGATCTGCAACCACGGCCGCGAAAGCGGCCGCGGTTTTTTTACGGTGGCTATTCCCGGATCGGCTACGTCAGCAGCAGCTCGCCGCGTACGCCCATGGCGCATGCGCCGCCAATCGTGACCGTCGAGGTGGCGGCATCTGTGCTGACCTCGACGATGCCGTTGCGGCCCACTTCGCGGCCCTGGCTGGCGAGATAGCGAGGGCCATAAATCTTGAGTCCGCCGGTTTCCTGCAGGTAGGCGGCGATGGCCGCGTTGGCGCTGCCGGTGACGGGGTCTTCGGGCATGCCGTCGGCCGGGCAAAAGGCGCGCACGGCGATGGCGGCGGTACCGTCGCTCTCGCGCCCGAATACGCAAACGCCCACGGCGGGTGCGTATTCGCAGATCGACGCTATGACGGGGAAATCCGGCTGGAGCGTCCTCACCGTGCTCGCCGTGCCGAGATCGCAGACAAGCCAGACCGGGCCGTTGTCGACCCTGCGCATGCGTGCGCCATCCAAAGGTGTGTGCAGCGCCTTCGCCACTTCTTCGACAAAGGCGTCGTCGCAGCGCTCGATCGTCGCCGGCGGCGCCTGCACGTGGATGACGCGCGCATCGCCTTCGCCGTCGACCCGCACCGGCAGCAGGCCCGCGGCACATTCCTGCACCAGCGAGCGCTTGCCCGCGGTCACCTTGCCGGCTGCGATCGCGACATACGCGCTGCCGACGCTGGGGTGACCGGCGAACGGCAGCTCCTGCCGGGTGGTGAAAATGCGCACGCGATAATCCGCCTGCGGCTGGGTCGGTTTCAGCAGGAACGCGGTTTCGGAGAGGTTGGTCCAGCGCGCGATGCGTTGCATGGTGTCGGTATCCAGGTCGTCGGCATCGATCACCACCGCCAGCGGGTTGCCGTCGAACAACCGGCTGGCGAAGACGTCGAGCTGGACGTACTGGAAACGACGGGTCATGGCGATGGCTTGCGCTGGGAAAGGCCCGGAACCATCGCACTCGCGTGCCTCCGCTGGCAAGCGCCTCCCGTGCGCCATCGTCCAGTCAGATGCCTGCGGGCCGCTTGCGGCACAATAGGCGGGTGGTGCGCGGCCGATCGAGGCCATGCACGGCACCTTTCCCCTTCACGCCGACCCGCACGGCCCATTCTCGAAAGCCGCCTCATGACCATCATCAAGCAAGCCGATCTGATCCAGTCCGTTGCCGATGCGTTGCAGTACATCAGCTATTACCACCCGGTCGACTACATCAAGGGACTCGCCGCCGCCTACGAGCGCGAGGAAAGCCCGGCCGCCAAGGATGCGATGGCGCAGATCCTGATCAACTCGCGCATGGCTGCGGAAGGGCATCGGCCGCTGTGCCAGGACACCGGCATCGTGACGGTGTTCGTCAAGGTCGGCATGAACGTGCAGTGGGATGCGACGATGTCGCTGGACGACATGATCAACGAGGGCGTGCGCCGCGCCTATAACGATCCGGACAACACGCTGCGCGCCAGCATCCTGGCCGACCCGGCCGGCAAGCGCACCAATACGAAGGACAACACCCCGGCGGTGATCAACGTCAGCATCGTGCCCGGCGACAAGCTCGACGTCATCGTGGCGGCCAAGGGCGGCGGTTCCGAAGCCAAGTCGAAATTCGCCATGCTCAACCCCTCCGACTCGATCGTCGACTGGGTGCTCAAGACCGTGCCGACGATGGGCGCCGGCTGGTGTCCGCCCGGCATGCTCGGCATCGGCATCGGCGGCACCGCCGAGAAGGCGATGCTGATGGCGAAGGAGTCGCTGATGGACCCGATCGACATCCAGGAGCTCATCGCCCGCGGCCCGAGCAATCGCGCCGAAGAACTGCGCATCGAGCTGTACGACAAGGTTAACGCGCTGGGCATCGGCGCGCAGGGTCTCGGTGGCCTGACCACCGTGCTCGACATCAAGGTCAAGGATTACCCGACGCATGCGGCCAACCTGCCGGTGGCGCTGATTCCGAACTGCGCGGCCACGCGCCACGCGCATTTCGTGCTCGACGGCTCCGGCCCGGTCGCGCTCGATCCGCCGTCGCTGGAAGACTGGCCCAAGCTCACCTACAACCCGACCATCGCGCGCCGCGTCGATCTCGATACGGTGACGCCGGAAGACGTGGCCAGCTTCAAGCCGGGTGAAGTGCTGCTGCTCAACGGCAAGCTGCTCACCGGCCGCGACGCCGCGCACAAGCGGATGGTCGAGATGTTGAACAAGGGCGAGCCGCTGCCGGTCGACTTCAAGGGTCGCTTCATCTACTACGTGGGCCCG
>CBAAAD010000360.1:0-3790 GCA_964658785.1 uncultured Methylobacterium sp. | reverse complement strand
CAGGCGCGTCTCTTCCAGATAGGTCAGGTAGTTGGCGTTGTTGACGTGATTGAAAGGGTCGAGATCGCGCCAGCGCACGTCGATGGAAGCCACGAACAGTGGCTTGCCCGAGTGATCGACAGCTGCATCCACACTCACGAACGCTTCTTCCGCGGCAGCGGGTGATGCTTGTCGGCGGAGGCGATGTGCTTGGTCGCCGCCTTGACCCGCTTCTCGGCGCCCGGCGCGCGTGCGGCCTTGTTGGCTTTGTGTGCTTTCAGATGCGGCGCGAGAAAATGGCCGGTGTGCGAGCTGGACGTTGCCGCCACCGTTTCCGGCGTGCCGGCGACCAGGATCTGGCCACCGCCGGCGCCGCCCTCGGGGCCGAGATCGACGATCCAGTCCGCCGTCTTGATCACGTCGAGGTTGTGCTCGATCACCACCACCGTATTGCCCTGGTCGACCAGCTGATGCAGCACGTCGAGCAGCTGCTCGATGTCGTGGAAGTGCAGGCCGGTGGTCGGCTCGTCCAGGATATACAGCGTGCGGCCGGTATCGCGCTTGGACAGTTCTTTGGACAACTTCACGCGCTGCGCTTCGCCGCCGGACAGCGTGGTCGCACTCTGGCCGAGCTTGATGTAATCCAGGCCGACAGCGCGCAGGGTGTCGAGCTTGCGCGCGACGGTCGGCACGTTCTCGAACAGCTTCAGCGCGTCCTCCACCGTCATGTCCAGCACGTCGGCGATGGTGTGGCCCTTGTAGAGAATGGCCAGCGTCTCGCGGTTGTAGCGCTTGCCGGCGCAGACGTCGCAGGGCACGTAGACGTCCGGCAGAAAATGCATCTCCACCTTGATCATGCCGTCGCCTTCGCACGCCTCGCAGCGGCCGCCGCGCACGTTGAAGCTGAAGCGGCCGGCGGTATAGCCGCGCGAGCGCGCCTCGGGCACCTGCGCAAACATCTCGCGCAGCGGCGTGAACAGGCCGGTGTAGGTGGCCGGGTTGGAGCGGGGCGTGCGGCCGATCGGCGACTGGTCGATGTCGACCACCTTGTCGAACAGATCCATGCCTTCGATTGCTGTGTACGGAGCTGCTGTGGTGCCGGCGCCGTTGAGTTCCGATGCGGCCAGCGAGAACAGCGTGTCGTTGATCAGGGTGGACTTGCCCGAACCCGATACGCCGGTGACGCAGGTGAACAGCCCGGCCGGAATCGCCAGGTCGACGTTCTTCAGATTGTTGCCGCTGGCGCCTTTCAGATGCAGCCAGGACGCCTTGTCGATCGGCTGACGACGCTCCTTCGGCACTTCGATCGCGCGCTTGCCCGACATGAATTGCCCGGTAATCGAGCGCGGTGAGGCAAGCAGATCCTTGAACGTACCTTGCGCAACGACTTCGCCGCCGTGCACGCCGGCACCCGGGCCGATATCTAGCACGTGATCGGCCATGCGGATCGCGTCCTCGTCGTGCTCGACCACGATCACCGTATTGCCCAGGTCGCGCAGCCGCGTCAGCGTGCCGAGCAGGCGCTCGTTGTCGCGCTGGTGCAGGCCGATCGACGGCTCGTCCAGTACGTACATCACGCCCACCAGGCCGGCACCGATTTGCGAGGCGAGACGGATGCGCTGCGCTTCGCCGCCCGACAGCGTATCGGCCTGGCGATCGAGGGTGAGGTAGTTGAGGCCGACGTCGTTGAGAAAGGTCAGCCGCTCGCGGATTTCCTTGACGATCTTCGCGGCGATCTCGCCGCGCCAGCCGGTGAGCTTCAGGGTCTCGAAAAACGTCAGCGTGTCGTCGATCGAGCGATGGGTCAGCGACGGCAGCGCGTGATCGGCGACGAAAACGTTGCGCGCCGAGCGGTTCAGCCGCTGGCCCTCGCAGGTGGGGCAGGGCTGGTCGCTGATGTACTTGGCCAGCTCCTCGCGCACGGCAGCGGATTCGGTTTCCTTGTAGCGCCGATCGAGGTTCGGCAGGATGCCTTCGAAAGCATGCTCGCGGGTGACCTTGCCGCCGCGCTCGGTGATGTAGCGGAACGCGATTTTTTCCTTGCCGCTGCCGAACAGGATGGCCTTCTGGACGTCCGCAGAAAGAGACTTCCACGGCTTGTCCACATCGAACTTGTAGTGCGCCGCAAGCGATAGAATCAGCTGAAAATAATGCGCGTTGCGCCGATCCCAGCCGCGCACCGCGCCGCCAGCCAGGCTCAGTTCGGGATGACCGACCACGCGCGCCGGATCGAAGACCTGCGTGATGCCCAGGCCATCACAATCCGGGCAGGCGCCGACGGGCGAGTTGAAGGAAAACAGCCGCGGCTCCAGCTCCGGTAGCGAGTAATCGCACAGCGGACACGAGAAGCGCGAGGACAGCATCTGCTCCTTGGCCTTGGCATCGTCCATATCCACGACGATGACGAGTCCGTCGCCGAGCCGCAGCGCGGTCTCGAACGATTCGGCCAGACGCTGCTTGATGTCCTCGCGCGGACGGAAGCGGTCGATCACCGCTTCAATGGTGTGTTTTTGCCGCAAGGTCAGCGGCGGCACCGCGTCGAGGTCGTAGACCGCGCCGTCGACGCGGGCACGCACGAAGCCCTGCGCGCGCAGCTGGTCGAACACCTGCACATGCTCACCCTTGCGCTCGCGGATCACGGGCGCCAGCAGCATGTAGCGCTTCTCGCTGTCCATCGCCAGGGTCGCATCAACCATCTGGCTGACGGTTTGCGCCTCCAGCGGAATGCCGTGGTCAGGACAACGCGGTGTACCAACGCGGGCAAACAGCAGACGCAGGTAGTCGTACACCTCGGTAATGGTGCCGACGGTGGAGCGCGGGTTGTGCGAGGTGGACTTCTGCTCGATCGAGATTGCCGGCGACAGGCCTTCGATATGATCGACGTCGGGCTTTTCCATGATCGACAGGAACTGCCGCGCATAGGCCGACAGCGACTCGACGTAGCGGCGCTGGCCCTCCGCGTAGATGGTGTCGAACGCCAGCGACGATTTCCCTGACCCGGACAGCCCGGTAATCACGATCAGCTTGTCGCGCGGCAGATCGATGTCGATGTTTTTGAGATTGTGCGTGCGTGCGCCGCGGATTTTGATCGTGTCCATGACGCTCGGATTTTGGGGTGGAGGCGGACTATAACAACCTGGGTTGTGGCTTCCTTGTGTGCGTGTCTGCCGCCGATGTCGCAGACCCGCGACCGTCCATCGCCTGATCGTCCATCGCCTTTCGCCCACGGCGCGGGCAGCGAACGTTTCGGAACTTTGGCCATCGGGCGACGCAGCTTCGGCCTGAGATCGCTCAGTCAGCCGCTGTTTGCGGGTCGGCTGGCGTATCTGGTTACTATGTGAAGCTCAGATCACGCAGTCGTTTCGAACGGAAGGTAGATAGATGGCAATGCGCAAGCGTCTCGGCTTTGTCGCCGGCATTCTGCTGGCAGTTGCGACCACCCAGGCCTTTGCGGCGCAGCCCACGGATCAGCAGGTTCGCCAGCTGATGGATGCGATCGGGCTGGGCAAGTCGCTCGCCCAGATGAATGCCCAGGTCGCCACCAGCATGAAACAGGCGCTGCCGTGCGTATCCTCCAACTACTGGCAGGGCTATATCGACGACAACAGCAGCAAGGACTTTATTGGCCGCCTCGTGCCGATCTACCAGAAGCATTTCACGGCCGACGAGGTGGCCGGCATGGTGAAGTTCTACAGTTCGCCGCTGGGGCAGAAGGTGCTCACGGAAATGCCGCTGGCGCTGGCCGAGGCCAATCAGGCCGGGCAGCAGTGGAGCCAGGAGCACACCCAGCAGATGATTGCCAAGCTCGAGC
>CBAAAD010000359.1:0-3796 GCA_964658785.1 uncultured Methylobacterium sp. | reverse complement strand
ACGGCCAGCGCGCCAATTACGACGCGTTTCCGGCCAGGCTTACCGACCTGACCGATGACCCCTACCGCACGCTGTCCGCCCGCGTGCGTGAAGCCGGCGGCTATTCAAAAGACGCCACGCCTTACGCCGAGTTTTTGTGGGCGGATTTTCTGCGCCCGCGGATCAAGCTCAAGGGCGGGCAGCCCGGCAAGCGCGCGCTCAAGCAGTCACTGGAGCTGGCCCATACCCGTGAAGCGGCCTACCTGCCGGGCTGGAGTGGCCTGATCGCATGAGTGCGATTGTATGAGCTCGGCCGCATGAGCAAGGCTGCCGCGGCCGCGCCGTCGCGATCGGCCGATCTGCTGGCCGGGTTGTCGATGGCCGGGCTGCTGCTGCCCGAAGCTGTGGCGTATTCCAGCATCGCCGGTTTGCCGCCGCAGGCCGGCGTCATCGCGCTGTTCGCCGGCCTGGTCTGCTACGGCGTGATCGGGCGCAGCCGTTACGCCATCGTATCGGCGACATCGTCTTCGGCGGCGGTGCTGGCCGCGGCCAGCGTGGCGATCGGCGGCGGCGATCCCATCTTGCGAGCGGCGTTCGCGGCGTTGCTGGTGCTGCTGACCGGCGCGTGTTTTCTGCTCGCCGGCGCGGCGAGGCTGGGCGGCATTTCCAATCTGATCGCCAAGCCGGTGCTGCGCGGTTACGCGTTCGGTCTGGCGCTGGTGATTGCGGTCAAACAGTGGCCGAATCTCGTCGGCCTGGCCGCAAAGCAGTCGAATTTTGTGCCGCTGATCGTCGAGTTGCTGCAGCGTGCGCGCGAATGGCACTGGGTCAGCTTTGGCTGCGGCATCGCCGCCTTGCTGCTGCTGTTTCTGCTCGAACGCCTGCGCCGACTGCCGGGGACCTTGCTGGTGATCGTCGTCGGTATCGCCGGCTCCGGCTGGCTGGCGGCCCACGGCGTGGCGCTTACCGGGGTGATCCGTCTGGCGCTGAGCTGGGCGGCACCGGCGCTGCCCGATCGCGCGCAGTGGCTGCCGGATCTGGAGCTCGCCGCGGCGCTGATGCTGATTCTGTATGCGGAGTCGTACAGCTCGATTCGCAGTTTCGCCCTGAAGCACGGCGAAGTGGTGGCCGCCAATCGCGATCTGGCCGCGCTGGGCGTGGCCAACGTGGTGTCCGGGCTGTTCCACGGCATGCCGGTCGGGGCAGGCTACTCCGGTAGTTCGGCCAATGAAGCCGCGGGCGCGCAGTCGCGGCTGGCCGGCCTGACCGCGGCGTTGACCATGCTGATACTCGTGCTGACCTGCCTGCCGTGGATCGAGCGCATTCCGGTGCCGGTGCTGGCGGCGATCGTGATCCACGCGGTAAGCAAGTCGCTGCGTCTGGACGTCTTCGCGCCGTATCTGAAATGGCGGCGCGATCGGCTGGTCGCACTGGCTGCGGTGCTGGCGGTGATCGCGCTGGGCGTGCTCAATGGTCTGCTGGTGGCTATCGGCTTCAGCCTGGCGATGCTGCTGCGCACGCTCGCCACGCCGCGGCTGAGTGCGCTGGGCCGGCTGGCCGACAGCCACGACTTCGTCGACATCGCACGGCATCCGCAGGCGCTCCCGCCGGCGGGGACGATGATTCTACGACCGGAGGAGCCGCTGTTTTTCGCCAACGCCGAGCCGATGCTGGCGCTGGCGCGCGCCCGCGTGCTGGCGCAGGACGATGTCCGGCCGCCGGCCACTACGGTCATGCCGATAACGCGGGTGATCCTGAGCCTGGAGGAATCGCCGGACCTCGACAGCAGCGCGCTGGAGGCGCTCGCCGATTTCGCCGACTGGCTGCAGGCAAGACATATCGAATTGCGGGTAGCGCGACCGAAGGAAGCCGTGCGTCAATTGCTGATACTTGCCGCGCTGCCCCAGCTGCCCCCGGCAGCGCTGGACTACTGGAGCGTGGAAGACGCCGCCAGCGGCGGCGAAGCCTCGGCAAAGCCGGATAAGAACGAACGTTGAAGGAGTGGACTTAAGTGAAGTCAGTGGCAGTGAAGAAAAAAGTGATGAAGAACCAAGTGACCACGAACATTGCCGCAAAAAAAATCCTCGTCGCAATGATTGCCGGCCTGTTGACCCTGCCGGCGTGGGCAGCCCCGAGCACCGCCGATACCTCGTTTCAGAATCTGTATCAGCACGAATGGGCCTGGCGCACCGGCCAGTCCGGCGTCAGCACCTCGGGCGAATCGCAGCCGAACGACGGCCGCCTCGACGATGTCGATGCCGCCAGCCAGCAGCAGCGGCTGGATTACTGGCAGCATGTTCTCAAGCAGCTCGATCGTATCGATGTGACACAGCTTTCGCCGGCCAACCGCATCAACGCCGCGGTGTATCGGGAACAGATCGGCAACTTCGTCGCCGACCAGCACTTCGCCAACTGGCAGATGCCGTTCAACAGCGACTCGGCGTTCTGGTCCGACGTGGGCTATGAACTGGGCGGGGGCAATCTGCGCACGGTCGACGACTATCGCAAGTACCTCGACAAGCTTGACCAGATACCGACGTACTTCGATCAGCAGATCGCCAATATGCAGCTCGGCCTCAAGCGCGGTTTCAGCGTGCCGCGCGCCGTGCTCAACGGGCGCGACGTGTCGATCGCTGCAGTAGCCGACCTCAAGGACCCCACCGAAAGCGCGTTCTACAAACCGTTCAAACAGCTGCCCGACTCGATCAACGCCGATGATGCGCAGGCTCTGCAGGGTCAGGCCATGCAGCGCATCCGCGACGACGTGATTCCGGCCTACGCCAAGCTGCTGACCTTCTTCCGCAGCGAGTACGTGCCGCAGGCGCGCACCACGCTGGCTGCCGAGGCGATGCCCGACGGCAAAGCGTATTACCGCCAGCAGATCCACGAGTACACCACGCTCGATCTGAGCGCCGATGCGATCCACCAGATCGGGCTGGACCAAGTCGCGAAGATCCACGCGCAGATGCTCGACACGATGGCGCAGACGGGCTTCAAGGGCAGCTTCGCCGACTTTCTACATTTTTTGCGTACCGACCCGCAGTTCTATGCCAAGACGCCACAGGAATTACTCGATCGCAGCGCCTGGGTGGCGAAAGAAGTCGACGGCAAAGTGGGCAAGCTGTTCGGCCACCTGCCGCGCGAGCGCTTCACCATCGAGCCCGTGCCCGACGCCATCGCGCCTTACTACACCTCCGGCCGCGGTGGCCCGGACGTCTATCTGGTCAATACCTATGACCTGCCGTCGCGGCCGCTGTACAACATGCCGGCGCTGACCCTGCACGAGTCTTACCCTGGTCACGCGCTGCAGCTGGAGCTGGCGGATGAACAGCACGATCAGCCGGAGTTTCGCCGCAACGGCTACATCTCCGCCTATGGCGAGGGCTGGGGCCTGTACTCGGAGTTTCTCGGCAACGAGATGGGCATCTACAAAACGCCGTACGAGCAGTTCGGCTTTCTCAGCTACCAGATGTGGCGCGCCTGCCGGCTGGTGGTCGATACGGGCATCCACCACCTGGGTTGGACGCGCCAGCAGGCGATTGACTACATGACGCAGAACGCCGCGTTGTCCGACCGCGAGATTGCCAACGAAGTGGACCGCTACATCAGCTGGCCGGGCCAGGCGCTGTCGTACGAGCTGGGCTATCTGAAAATTCTCGATCTGCGCGCCAGGGCGGAAAAGGCGCTGGGCCCGAAATTCGATATTCGTCACTTCCATGACACCGTGCTCTCCACGGGATCGGTGCCGCTGCCGGTGTTGGAGCAGCGCATCGACAAATTTATTGCCGATGGTGGGCCGGAGCCGGATTTCTGAAGC
>CBAAAD010000358.1:0-3803 GCA_964658785.1 uncultured Methylobacterium sp. | reverse complement strand
GTCAGCGACAGCACGGTGAAGCCGATTTCCCTGGCGCCGACTTCCGCCGCCTCCTTGCCGTCCATGCCCTGCTCGATATAGCGCACGATGTTTTCGATCATCACGATCGCATCGTCCACCACGAAGCCGGTGGCGACCGCCAGCGCCATCAGTGAAAGATTGTCCAGCGACATGCCGGTAAACGACATCACCGCAAAGGTTCCCAGCAGCGACAGCGGCACCGCCACCGACGGAATCACCGTGGCCCAAAGCCTGCGCAGGAACACGAAGATCACCGCCACCACCAGGGCAATGGTGATCAGCAGCGTCATCTCCACGTCATGCACCGAGGCGCGGATGGTCACCGTGCGGTCGGCGAACACGTCCAGATGCACGTCGGCCGGCAGCACGGCCTGCAGCTGCGGCAGGATCTGCCGGATCGCCTGCACGGTCTGCACGATGTTGGCGCCCGGCTGACGGCGGATATCCAGCAGCACGGCGGCCTTGCCGTTGGCCCACGCGGCAAGCTGGTCGTTCTCCACGCCGTCGACCACGCCGGCCACGTCGGACAGCCGCACCGGCGCATTGTTGCTGTAGCTGATGATGGTGTTCTTGTAATCCTGGGCCGTGGCCAGCTGGTCGTTGGTGCCGATGCTGTAGCTCTGCGTGGCGCCGTTGAGCGTGCCCTTGGGCGCGTTGACGTTGGCCTGGGTGAGCGAGTTGCGCACGTCCTCCATGGTCAGGCCGAGGTTGGCCAGCTGCGCCGGGTTTACCTGCACGCGCACGGCCGGCCGCACGTTGCCGGCAATCGACACCAGGCCTACGCCCTGCACCTGCGCCAGCTTCTGCGCCAGGATCGAGTCGGCGTAGTTGTTGACGTCGCGCAGCGGCAGCGTGTCCGAGGTGAGCTGCAGGGTGAGGATAGGCGCGTCGGCCGGATTGACGCGGTTGTACACCGGCGGATACGGCAAGGTGCTGGGCAGCGTGCCGCGCGCCTGGTTGAGCGCCGACTGCACGTCCTGCGCCGCGATATCGATATCGCGGTCCATGTTGAACTGCAGCACGATGGTCGATAGGCCGGCCGACGAGTCGGAGGTCATCATCGACAAGCCGGAGATCTGACCGAGGTTGCGCTCCAGCGGCGTGGTGACCAGCGAGGCCATGGTCGCTGCGCTGGCGCCCGGATACTGCGTGGTCACGACCAGACTCGGCGCCTCGATTTCAGGCAGCGCCGATACCGGCAGCTCGCGGTAGCCGAGGATGCCGAGCAGCAGCACCGCCACCATCAGCAGCGAGGTGGCAATCGGTCGGCGGATGAAGAGGGTGGAGAATCCCATGAGGCGGCGCCGGTTAAGAGCGGGGAACGGGGACGCGCGCAGCGCGAACGCCGCAGGCGGCCCGAAGGGCGAGCAGCGAAGCTGCGAGTAACGGGGAATGGGGAACGTCGCGTTTCACGAAAACCTGCAGTGACCGCAGAGAAGAGGGTTGAAAGATACGGGCAACGATCCGGCTACCGCACGCTACCGTTCCCCGTTCCCCATTCCCCGTTCCCGCTCTCAATTCACAATCACCCACGACGACCACCGCCTTTCTGACCGTCCCGCTTGGCCTTCAGCATGTCCGCCTCACTGGGCGCGGCGGGTACTTCGCCGGGCTTGAGCGCCTGCACCTTGCTGCCGGGCTTGAGGCGGAACTGGCCTTCGGTCACCACCTGATCGCCAACGGCCAGGCCCTTGCTGATCATCACGTTGCTGGCGCCCACTTCGTTGGCCACGGTGACCGGCTGCATCTTGACCGTCTTGTCGGCCTGCAGCTGATAGACGTAGTCGCCGTCCGGGCCGCGCTGTACCGCCTGCGCGGGAATCACCAGGCCATTGGCCGTGGTGCTGACCTTCAGCTGCACGTTGACGAACTGGCCGGGCCAGAGGTTGCTGTCCAGGTTCGGGAACTGCGAACGCAGCTTGAATGTGCCGGTGGTGGTGTTGATCTGGTTATCGATCACCTGCAGCACGCCGCCGCTGGCCAGCGGATGCGCATCGGTCTTGTCCAGCGCCGCCACCGACAGCTGCGCGCCGCCCTTCACCGCGTTGCGTACGGTTTCCAGATTCTGTTCCGGCAGGTAAAAGATCACGTAGATCGGATGCACCTGAGTCAGCGTGACGATCGCCGTGGTGGTGGTCACCACGTTGCCCGGGTCCACGCTGCGGATGCCGGTGACGCAGTCGCACGGCGAAATGATCTTGGTGTAGTCGAGCTGGACCTTGGCCGATTTGATCGCGGCCGCGTCGGACGCGACGGTGCCTGCGTTCTGCGCCACGTTGTTGCGATAGGTGTCCATGTCCAGCGCCGCGACATAGCCCTGCGACACCAGCGCCTCGTTGCGCTTGAGCGTGCTCTGCGCCGTTGCCAGCAGCGCCTGATCCTGCTTCTGCTTGGCCACGGCCTGATCGTAGTTGGCCTGATAGGTGCGCGGATCGATCTGCGCCAGCACGTCGCCCTTCTTCACCGACTGACCTTCGGTGAAGTTGAGCGTCATCATCTCGCCGGCGACCTGCGGGTTGATCGTGACGGTGTTGAGCGCCTGCACCGTGCCCAGGCCCGTGAGATAGATCGGCACTGCCTGACTCACCACCGGCTGCACGGTGACAGGCACCGGCGCGGCATCCTTGTCGCCCTGGGTATCCTGACCCTTGGCCGACGCGTTCTTGCCTGCACCCGGAGCACCGGTTGTGCCGGACGGCTTGTGCAGCAGCCGCAAGCCCACTAACGCCACCACGATCACTGCTATGACGATCAGGGTGATCTTCCAAAAACGCGACATGTGAAACTCCTGGACTTGAAACAACGCGGCAACGTGGTCCACAACGCCATGCCCTATACCGGCCTGGCTGGCTTGATCATTTGGAGCGGATCGGGTCACCCCCTGCCCACACACCGTGCGACAGGCTCCTCTGGGATGAAATGATAGGTGCAGTGGAACAAGCTTGAACAATGCCAGTTGACAGGGGTGGGGCATGACCGATGGCACGGTTGGCCATGGGGAGACCTCTTTTTTGCGGCTTCGTTCAGGCGGCGCAGGCGAGCGATCCATGCCAGACATTCGCTACATGCGTGCGGACCGGATTAAACCGTGCGGTGTCCTTTATTTTTAGTGGGCTTCGCTTATAACGGGCTTCGTTTATAATCCTGCGCTGGTTGCCTTTGAGCGGGCATGGCAATCTTTCGCAACAGCCGGAACCGCCAGTACCGCGATAACGGCCTCGCCACACCACCGGTGCAACAGAACAGCCATCAGGTAAGCCGGAACAGCCGCACTGGCTCACCGCCCTGCCTACTGAAAGGAGTACGTGCGTGAGCGGTCCGATGAGTAATTCCGACAAGGCCACCATCCGCCAGCTGGTCATCATGGTCGGCGGCCTGGTCGTGCTGACCCTGGTGCTGATGTTCGCTGGCTACGAGATCTACGACCACGCGCCGAAGGAAACCAATCCGAACGCATCGGCGGCCGTGGTCGACCGCATCGCGCCCGCCGGTGCCGTGTATGCCGGCAATACCGGCCGCGCCGCGATGCAGGCCGCGGCCGATGCCGCCGCCAAGGCCGCCGCATCGCAGGTGGCCTACGGTGGCACCACCGACGGCAAGACCATCTTCGGCAACCTGTGCACCAGCTGCCACACCGCCGGTGTCGCCGGCGCACCCAAGGTCGGCAACAAGGCCATGTGGGCGCCGCGCATCGCGCAGGGTCTGGACACGCTGGTCAAGCATGCCATCGAGGGCTATCACGGCCCGGACGGCAACTACATGCCGGCCAAGGGCGGCAATCC